>JAISNV010000014.1 GCA_031276035.1 Bacteroidales bacterium
TATTGCGCAGTCGAAGTGTCGAAAGGCATGTTATCGCTAACAAGCGTATCTTTCAAACGTGTATATTGTATTACCGAATGCTGACTGTAAAATACGAGGGCGGGATGAGGGATTTTTATTGTGAAGATATTTTTGAATATAATGTACCACTGTTTGCTGCAAGGTTTGGAAATCAACCGCTGTAATCAGGTATTGGGAAATGGACTAATATATTATAGCAATGGCAAAGAGGTAGTCGGTTAACGAGTGAAATTTTCACAGGTTATTTGCTTGAAAATAAAAAAAATGAGAAAAAGTTTATGATGTTCAAAAAAAAATATTATTTTTGTGCCGGAAAAAGAAAAAATTTTTCAGGAAGAGACAGTTTTTATTCTTTTTTCGGAAGTGAAATATGACAGAAATGAACAATATAAATTTAGCCGCGAAGTTCGTTGGCGAAATAAAAGGCGAGTTTTATGTTCCCGCCTATCAACGCGGTTATCGTTGGAAAGAGGAAATAGAAATGCTGTTAAATGATATTGATGAAATCGTAGACAGGCAAAATTATTGTCTTCAACCTGTTGTTGTCAAAAGTTTCGGCAAAGAAAAATATGAATTAATAGACGGGCAACAACGATTGACTACAATTTATTTGATACTTCGCTATATTCGGTGCTTTTTACCTAAAAATCCAATTAAATTCACTATTGAGTATGAAACAAGAAAAAGTCGTCAGTTTTTGGAATCAATAGATTTCGATAAATTTAATCATACTGAATTAATAAAACAAGCAAAGGATGATAAGGACATTGATGAATATTTCTTCATTGAAGCCATGAAGATTATAATTGATTGGTTCGGGAAACATAGTGATGGATCCCAAACAGCTATTGATATTAGCACAAAACTAAATAAGCAAATTCGTGTCATTTGGTACGAAGTTGGCACAGATGAATCTTCGGTTTCTTTGTTTACACGCCTGAATATCGGACGTATTCCCCTGACAAATGCAGAACTTATTAAAGCATTATTTTTAAGCAGAAATAATAGTATAGACGAAGGAAAACAATTAGAAATTGCTACTGCATGGGATATTATTGAAAAAGAATTACACTACGACAGTTTTTGGGGTTTTATTACGAATGAGCGAGCAGAATTATATCCAACAAGAATTGAATTAATATTTGATCTAATAGCTGAAAAAATAAAAGGAGAAAAAGACAAATTTTTTACATTCTTTCATTTTGTCGATAAAATGAAAAACAACAATAAGGCAGATATTTGGACTGACATTCAGCGATATTTTCAACGGCTCAAGGAATGGTATGAGTATGAAGGAGAGAATAAGAATTTTGAACTGTATCACAAAATAGGATACCTAGTTGCCTCCGGATCAAAAGGATTGCAAGAGTTGATCAAGAATTCTGACGGTATTACCAAAAAGGAATTTCGAAACTCATTAGATAATAATATAGCAGAAAGTATTAAAGTAAAAAAAGACTACTGTGAATTATCTTATGAATCGGATAGTAGGGATATACAGAAATTACTGTTACTCTTTAATGTTGAAACTGTCATGCAACAAGGCGGAATAGTGCGTTTCCCATTCTATAAATATAAACATGAAAATTGGAGTTTGGAGCATATTCATGCACAACATCCAGAAGGGTTAAATAAAAAAGAACAATGGATTGAATGGATTGAATTACATAAAACCTCCTTGTTGAATCGTGATAAAGAACAATACAAAGCACTAATTGAAGAAATGTCATCTGCAAAAGATGACATAACAGCAGAAAAATTTAATGATTTATCTGAGAAAGTCATACAAATTCTGTCCGAAAAAGGAAGTGAAGAAATAAACCTGGGGTATATTCATTCTTTATCCAACATGGCGTTATTGAACCGACGGGACAATTCCGTATTAAACAACTCGGCATTTGATGTTAAACGAAACAAAATACTTGAATTGGATAAGGCAGGCGACTATATCCCGGAATGTACAAGGCGGGTTTTTCTAAAATATTACACGCAATCCCAATCTAATCAACTGTATTTTTGGGGAGAAGACGATAGAAAGGCATACATTGAAGCAATAAACAAAGTATTGGAAAAATATTTGAAAAGAAGATAAAATTATGAATACAAAAGAATATACATTTTGCAGTTTGTTTAAAGATCCCGTGATTGATGATCAACCGGAAGTTATTATAGGGGAAATTGAAATACCAATCATCCAAAGAGATTACGCGCAAGGACGCACTACCGATGAGGTAAAGCAAATTCGAAGCAGGTTTTTAGACGCTTTATTTAACTCAATTACAAGGAATAAACATATAACTTTGGATTTTATCTATGGCAATTTATCGGAAAATAAAGGGAAAACAGTCTTGACGCCCCTTGATGGACAGCAAAGATTGACAACGCTTTTTCTACTGCATTGGTATATTGCTAAAAAGGAGAATATTGATAGTGAACAGTACGAATTTTTAAGCCATTTTTCGTATGCTACCCGTTTCAGTTCTCGTGATTTTTGTCACGAATTAGTAAAATACACACCCGATTTCAGCAACGAAAAATTATCTGAATGGATTAAAGACCAATCGTGGTATCCATACGAATGGAAAAATGATCCAACAATTCAAAGTATGCTGGTTATGATTGACGCCATACACGAGAAATTTAACAGTCAAAAAAACTTGTGGCAATTTTTAACAAATAATGTAAGTTTTTATTTTCTGTCTCTTCCGGAAATGAAAGATACCGATGATTTGTATATTAAAATGAATTCGCGCGGTAAACCGTTAACACCATTCGAACACTTTAAAGCAGAATTCGAAGAAATAATCAAAAAACATTCGAAAGAATTGTCGAAAGAAATAAATCACAAATTTGATGTTGAATGGACACGTATGCTATTCCCGTTTTGTGATAATGATAACATAATCGACTATAAATTTATGCGATATTTCCATTTTGTAGGTGATATTATTTGTTACCGGTCGGAAATAGATTTGGAAAAAGATGAATTTAAGTTGGTGCAATCTCTTTACGGAAAAGAAAATGAAAAGGCAGAAGAAAACATTGAGTATTTGAAAGGGTCATTTGATTGCTGGTACAATATTAATAATATCGAAGATTTCTTTAATAAGTTCTTCTCAAACGACGAATATGAAAGCGACAAAGTCAAATTGTACCAACATTCTTTGAATATATTCAAAGAATGTTGCGACGGAGAACTCACCTTGGGTAAAACACTCTTGCTGTTTTCTATAAATACATATCTTCTGCATAAGGATAAAGTTTCGGAAAACGAATTCAGGAAGAGGATACGAATCATTAGAAATCTGATTTGGAATTCGTCCAGTGAAATTCGTGAAGAGCGTATGAAAACATTATTATCAGAATCTGAAATCGTTATTCTTACCGGAAATATTCCGATGACAGACACTGGATTCAATGTCTGGCAAAAAAAAGAAGAACATGAAAAAATAGAGTGGCTGAAAACCAATCCCCAAATGGAAGATGAATTATTTCATTTGGAAGACCATTCCTTATTAAAGGGTTGTATCGCAGCTATTGGTCTGGAAAATGTTGATAACTTCAAAAAATTCCGATCACTGTTTAACAAATGCAACAGAGATTTGATAAATAGAGCATTGTTGAGCATTCAAGATTATTCACAATTTGTATCTTCCTGGCGTTATCAAATTGGAGTAAAAAATGGTAGTGATTCCGTTTGGATTAATTTATTTCACCCTACAAGTCAAAGAGAGCACTTTGATAAAACTTCAATCGCATTAAACTCATTATTGTCGAAATTAGACGAATTAGAGATTAATGATGAAGGATTGAAACAATTAATCGATAAATACCTTAATAATCCCGAAATTCAAAAAGACTGGAGATTCTACTTCATCAAATATGATTCGATAAGACGTGGAGGATATGGAATGTTCTATTGGTTGGATAAGACAAGGACAAAGAAACCGTATGAAATAATTATGATGAACACAGAAAAAAGTCTTACCGGCAGGAATTGGAATATATTTCTTTATACTCTGTATAATTTATATAATTTATCTGAATTTAAACACAAATTATTTTTGGGAGATTTTTATTTTCAAGGAAATAAACTGAAAATTATCGGTGAAGATATTGAGATAGACTGTTTGAATGATAAATATACAGTTTCTCAAAACGGATCTATAACAGAATATCCTATTCAGCAATCTAATGGAATTGATATTGATGATCGAATAGAAAAAGGCATAGAGATATTGAATAATATTATTAAAAACGAGGAATAATGCTGAAGACGTTATTGACACCTTTTCTTTGTGAATTTTACAGGTTTAACAGGAAACTTCATTAAAAACACTTGTTTTGTTCCCGATTTGAAATTGATAAAAAATGATATTCAAATGGATTTTCTGGTAAAAATCAATAACTTGATGTCCACACATAATTATAATATAATAACATTATTACAACACAGGCGACAATAATTTTATGCGCATTCTTCATCTTTCCGATTCCCACAGCCAGCACCGCTCGCTGCCGGCTTTTCCGGTTGTCGATATGATTATTCATTCGGGCGATGTATCGTTTGCCGGTGAG
>JAISNV010000015.1 GCA_031276035.1 Bacteroidales bacterium
ACAGCCCTTTTGGTCTATTAAATACTGGGTGTAACGGCCACTGCTTGTATACACCTGGCCATTCCAGTTATAAACACCACACGATATATCGTCTATCTCTATATCGTAACTGTCGTAAATACTAAGCTTTAAATACACTGTACTATCACAACCATTCGCTGCAGTAAATACCTGACTATAAACCCCTGTCACATCATACACTACACCATTCCATGTATGAGATACACAGGTTGATACATTAATCTCATGAATCGGTTGTTCTAATATTGTTAGGTTTAATGTAATTGTACTATCACAACCATATTGATTTGTAAAGGTATTCGTATATGTACCACTGGTGGTTAATAACACATCACCCCAAGGATATGAACCGCATGCACTTACGGTTCTCGTATCAAAGTATTCATCAAAAACAGTAAGATGCAATGTTAAAATACTGTCGCAACCATGTACAGATGTTAAGGGTAACGTATAAGTACCCGTCTGGTTATATAGTTGGCCATTCCACATATAAGGTCCACAAGATTGGCGAGTTTGGTCTATTTCATACTTAGGATAAATTGTAAGATGCATTGTGACTATACTATCGCACCCATCTTTATTTGTTAAGGTTTGAACATGAGCGCCGGAAGTGGTATATGTTTGTCCATTCCATATATATTGTTCGCACCCATTAGCCGTGAATGAACTTGGCGGCGAAGGAGACGATATTCTAAATGTATAGGATGTGAGAGTAGAATCCAATGTATTATAATTATTTAACCATCTCACCCACATATCTACTGTATATGTTCCAATATTAGAATAAGTATGTGTAACTTGATTACCGGTAGTGGCAGTACCATCACCCATATTCCATTTAACATCTACATAAGAATAAGCCACTTCCGCACGGAAGTTTATGGTTTGGCCAGAACAATAAACCGTATTAGGAGGTAACGTCTCTACATGTATATCATTAACATACATACTTTGATTTAAATCGAGCATACTGGCTCCTACCGAATAAGCATAACCTTTTACATAACCCAATCCATAAACATGGGCAGTAATTCCTCGATCACTAGTAAGAGTATGAGATCCGTGTGTAAGAGGCACACGAGCAAACCAATAATCTGAAGTACCATTAACAGGACTAAAATAACTACTGATATTAACTCCGTTAAGTGTGACAGATGATACATCATTTGTATTTGATATGACATTAACATAATGATCAACGATGTTCTGAATATCGTATGTCCCAAAAGTAATATTTTTAATAATCTGTTCTGTTGGAGATATCCAAACCATTGAAGGATCGCCTAAGTAATTCCATGGATCATTTGGCTCATATTGACCTGTCTTCTGATATAAACAGACCGCACAAGGATTGGACGTTTCTACAAAGCAAGAACCTTCTGTTGAAGTAATATCAAAAGAATATGTCTCGCGAGCATTTATTGTAGTAACCACAGCTCCATTCTTTTTAATTTGAGTATTATCCATTGATGCAGTTATCCTTACATAATCCCGCAAAACTATTGCCGAAGAAGTTATGGCAAAATTCTTTCCCCAGTATTTAGGAGCAACTGCCTGTTCAAAAATATGGTCATAACCATTGTCTGCTTCAACAGGAATAGTTGTTATAACATTTCCCATAAAAACAGCAATTTTTTTACCATCCTGGGCTTTAATATGTGAACCCGAAAAATCGCCGGATGTATTACTTGTTGCAGAAATAACCTGATAAACTTTACCCTTCTGAAGAGTAACAGAAAATGTAACATTTGCAGGTTTGCCATTTGCAGTAGCTACCTTAGGTGTAATTTCAACAGTAGTGTTATTTTCAGTTGCAATTATAGAAAAAACAGATTTATTACTACCCGGGCAAGATATAACATCATTATAAGTTGGAACATAATTCTGAACTATATATTCATCTTCTAATGTTTCAAGAGGTAATACAAATGATGCATCAAAAGAATTTGTTGCTTCATTAGCGGCATATACCGAAATAGTATCTGTTGCCGAAATAAATAGCCCTGTATTCATTATCACTTCAGACAACTCGTTATAAGCCTGAGTAGCAGGTATATCTACAGAAGTCAAACCACCGGCAGTTACATTAAAGTTAACACTATAAGTCGTATTCGGATTCGTAATTGTTCCTGAACAATTCTTCTTTGAGGAAATTTTTAAAGAAATATTTTCTCCTCCACCATAATTACATCCACGATAGCCATTCTTCATAAAAGTTACCCAAAACTGCTTTCCTTCCGTAGATGGTGCCTGAGCATAAATATTTATAATCGTGAATAAAAATAAAAAAATTGATAAGATATATTTTTTTCTCATTATATGTAATGATAAGGTTATTAATGACTGCAAAGTTAAAATTATATTTGTAAAAAACAAATTTTTAAAGCAAAAAAGTCTAAAAGAGAAAATAAATTATAGAGTAAAAGTAAAAGATTAAAGACTAATGATTTATTAAAAAAACCATTAAAGTTAATTAATATTTGAATTTAATAGGGTGATGTTTTTTAATATAAATTTAGGATAAGAATCATTTTTTTGATTTACTCCATAATTGGAATGTATTTACTAAATTCTGCCATAAGACATATGCGGCCGGAGCTATGGAAGATATCGGATTTAAAAATGTTTGTGCCATCCATATAGCCAAAATAGTATTTTTTTGTCCCATATACTGTGAACAAGCCTGTTCATCATTAAACTTTTTCCCAATAAAACGTCCAAACCAAAATTGAAATAAACATAAAAATAAAGAAGTTATTATTAGCAACGCAACAACTAAATAATTATTAGAATCTTGCGATAAAATAAACTTCATTGTACTCCCCATCACAATTGTTGCGGAAATTATCCAAATATAATACGATATACTGCTTAACTTCTTTAATTTATTACTGAAATTCGGTAATAACTTTTTAATTACAATAACTAAAAGAAGCGGTAAAATCAATAAAGGAAATATTTTCATTAAAATAGTTCCCACTGATGTCCAGAATGGTAAAACCACAGGTACATCCATCATTGAGAAATAAATAGGCGCGACTATTGAAATTACTATGTTAATTAATAGGCTATAGGATGTTACAGATGCTACATTTGCTCCCAACATTGAAGAAATTACAACCGCTGCCACAGCTGTCGGAGCTAAAATACAGATCATCATTCCTTGCGCCAGCACTTCGTCATATTGCTTTACAAGATAATAGACACCGATACTTACGCTGATCTGAAATAAGGCCAAAAAGAAATGTTCTTTACGCGGTTTAATATCTTTTAAATTAATAGAACAGAAAGTAAAAAAAAGCATGAAAAACAAAAGAACAGGAGTAATATTGTTAAACCGAGAAAAGAAATCATAAAACAAAAAACCAAGTATAATGGCAATTATCAGCAGAAAAGTTTTAAGATTTTGTTTCATATAGGAAAAGTAAAATTTATCGGTATAACTCTGAACAAGTGCTACATTACCAAACAATCTATTTTTAATTTTGGCTGATTTAGTACTTTATAGCATCGATTTTAGAAGTGATATACCCCTATTTATAAAAATTCTTTTTTTAACTTTCAACCAATTATTGTGTTGTTCCGCCAATAATATCCAAAAGTTCATTTGTAATTACTTGTTGACGCGATTTATTGTATTGAACCTTTAAGGTTTGTAACAAATCATCGGCATTATCTGTGGCAATCTGCATTGCAACAGTACGTGCGGAATATTCGGCAGCAATTGAATCAAGTATTATTGTATATAATTTTAATCTTATAACTTTCGGGACAAGCAAATCCATTAATTCCTGACGATTGGGTTCAACAATATAATTCACTTCATATTCAATCTTATCATGATGCCTTCTCTCGGCTTCATTCATATATGCAATTTCTCTATCAAGGTTAAAAGGCAAATAAGTTTCGCGGGTAAGCGCCTGAGTACTGGTTGTTTTGAAATGCTGATATATAAATTCTATTTTATCAAATTCTCCATAAATAAACTTTTGCGACAAAAAATCAGCGAAGTCGGCAATGCTGTTATAATCAGGTTTATTTACAAATTTATCTAAATTTTTATCATAAACATTAGGCAATCTTTTAGCATATTCAGTGACTTTTTTACCGATGGGAATTACAAGAATATTCTCAGCACCAAGATATGAATAATCCTCAATCGTTTTTTCAAGCAATTTGATAACACTTGCATTGAACGCACCGCACAAGGAAGTATTTGAAGATACCGCAATAATAGCCACTTTTTTTACTTCTCTCTCATTTGAAAAAGGAATAAAATGTTTAACATCGTTACGCCTTTCATATTCAAGGAAATTGTTGAGTATTTCATTCAATTTATGTTGATATGGGTAAAACTCATTTATAGCCCTCTGAGCTTTATGAAGTTTGGCTGAAGACACCATCTTCATAGCTGATGTGATTTGTCGGGTAGAGTTTACCGATTGTATTCTTGATTTTACTTCTTTTAGTGAGGCCATTTTATTTTACTAATAGACTTTGACAAACATCTGCAGCAACTTTTTCAATGATTGAAATTACTTCATTATTTATTATTCCTTGTTTTAATACATCAAGAACATTCGATTGATGCATCGATTCCAAATTAATAAGAAACTGTTTTTCAAATTCCTGTACTTTATCGAGAGGAATATCTGCCAGCAGACCGTTGGTTCCGCAATAAAGTACGGCAATCTGTTTTTCAACCGGCATTGTATTATGCAAATGCTGAACAAGCAATTGCGTGTTTTTTCTACCTTTATCAATAGTCATAGTTGTAACCGCATCCATTTCGCTGCCGAACTTTGCAAAGGCTTCCAACTCTCTATATTGTGCCTGATCGATTTTAAGAGTACCTGCAATTTTTTTCATTGCCTTGATTTGCGCATTACCACCTACACGAGAAACCGAAATACCAACGTTTATCGCCGGTCTGTTACCTTGGTTGAACAAGTTCGTATCCAAGAAAATCTGTCCGTCTGTAATAGAAATAACATTTGTAGGAATATAAGCCGATACGTCGCCGGCTTGCGTTTCAATTATCGGAAGAGCCGTAAGTGATCCGCCGCCCTTTACCTTTCCTACAAGAGACTCAGGCAAATCATTCATATTCAATGCAACTTCATCTTGAGCAATAATTTTAGCAGCACGCTCAAGCAAACGAGAGTGTAAATAAAAGATATCTCCCGGATAAGCTTCGCGACCGGAAGGACGGCGCAGAATGAGCGAAACTTCACGGTAAGCAACCGCCTGTTTTGACAAATCATCATATATAACCAAAGCGTGCCTTCCCGTATCCCTGAAATACTCCCCTATCGCAGCGCCTGCAAACGGAGCAAAATACTGCATAGCAGCCGGATCGGAAGCCGTAGCGGCAACAACGATAGTATAATCCATTGCACCGTACTCACGCAAAGTATTTACAATACTGGCCACTGTCGAACCTTTTTGTCCGATAGCAACATAAATACAATACACGGGATCACCTTCTTCAAAATTTCTTTTTTGATTTATTATAGTATCAATGGCAATGCTGGTTTTTCCGGTTTGCCTGTCGCCGATAATAAGCTCTCTCTGACCTTTACCTATGGGAATCATTGCGTCAATAGCTTTTATACCTGTCTGTAAAGGTTCATTTACCGGTTGTCTAAAAATAACACCGGGAGCTTTTCTTTCGAGGGGCATTCTGAGCTTATCTCCCATTACAGGACCTCTGCCGTCAACGGCTTCTCCGAGAGGATTAATAACTCTTCCAAGCAAAGCATCGCTCACTTCAATAGAAGCAATCTTCCCCGTTCTCTTAACTATATAACCTTCCTCAATTTTATCGGTTGCACCTAAAAGAACGGCACCGACGCTATCCTCATCGAGGTTCATCACTATAGCTTTGATACCATTATCAAATTCAAGCAACTCATTAGCTTCGGCATTCTTCAATCCGTAAATTCTTGCAACGCCGTCACTAACTTGCAAAACAACTCCAATCTCGGCGTATTGTATTTTAGCATCAATACCTTCGAGTTGCATTTTTAGTATTTGAGATACTTCGCTTGCTTTTATTTTATCTGACATAATTTAATTTTTATACGATTCGTCTGTTTTTTTCGACTAATTCTTTGTTAATTAATTTAATTTGACCGGCAACACTTGCATCAAGCAGTATACTGTCATATTCAATAATAAATCCGCCAATAATACTTTCATCAATTACATAATGGAACTCAACAGTGCCATCCCGTCCTCTAAGCATAATCTTTTTCAGTTTTTCTATTGATTCATTATTCCAAGGTACAACGGTTGTCAATTTTCCATAAAAGATATTATTACATTCTCTGTACATATCTCTAAATCTGAGAGCCATAAGATGAATATTTGCTTCTCTTTTGTTTTGAATGATAAGATACACAAATCGTAAAAAAGCATCGCAAACATCTCTGCCGGCAGCCGTAATGATGAGATTTTTTTTATCTTCTGAACTGACGACAGGATTTTCAAGCGCTTTTGTTATACGCGGAAAATTGGTAAGACTTCTGCCAAGTACCTTCATCGAATGATAAACCTCTTCATCCATACCAACCTCTTTCGAATATTCGAGAAGTGCTTTTGCGTATCGAGCCGTAATCAAACTTGTATCCATTTTTATTAATTTTTCAAAGGACTTATTTCATCAAGCATTTTTTCAATAACACTAATTTGTTTATGTTCATCTTTTAACTCGCTACGAATTACTTTTTCAGCTATTTCAACAGAAAGTTCGGCAACTTGCAATCGAATTTCATTGAGAATATTTTCTCTTTCAATTTGCATTTGGCCTCTGGCATCTTCTACTATTTTGTTTGCTTCCGAAAGCGCTTTTTGTTTTGCATCATAGATAATTTTCTCTCTGGAATTGGTTGCTTCTTTTAAAATGCGCGCTTGTTCTTCGCGTGAATTTTCAATAAGCAACTGCATTTCAGACTTCAAATTTTCCATTTGTTTGTTAGCTTCCTTAGCCGACTTTAATGATTCGTCAATAAAGTTAGCTCTTTTATCAGCCATTTTTGTAATTATAGGCCATCCCCATTTAGCAAGAATGAAGAAAACAATACCGAATGCTACAAGCATCCATATTACTAAACCGGTTTCCGGCAATAATAATGACATGGCTTATTATAGAGCTAACAAACAAACAACAATAGCAAACAATGTTGCACCTTCAATAAACGCTGCAACAACAATCATAGACATACGAATATCATTAGCGGCTTGCGGCTGGCGTGATATCGCATCTAATGCGCTTGTACCTATTTTTCCAATACCATAAGCAGCACCAATTACTGCTATTGCTGCACTTAATGTAGCTAATCCGGTAGAAAGTCCGGAAGCAGCTTCTAATAAAATTGATAGTAAACTCATAATTTTTTTAATTTTTAAATATTATTTATTTTTTTAATTTTTAATGATGATGCGGTTGAACTTGAGCCAACCCAATAAACACCGCCGAAAGCAATGTAAACACATAAGCCTGAACGTATGCAACAAGCAATTCAAGAAAATTCATAAATACCATAAACAAAACCGATACGAATGTTAAACTTGAATTTATAACCGTACCTAAGCTGGCGGTTATAAAAACTAAACAGCATAATCCGATAATAATTGCATGTCCTGCTAAAATATTAGCAAACAAACGTATCATAAGAGCAAACGGTTTTGTAAACATACCGAAAATTTCTATCAACGGCATAATTGGCGCCGGCGCTTTTAACCATATAGGCACATCCGGCCAAAGAATTTCTTTCCAATATTCCTTCGTTCCGAAAATATTCACCATAAAAAAAGTGAACATCGCCAAAGTAAAAGTAATTGCAATATTTCCCGTCAAATTCGCACCGCCGGGAAAAATCGGCACCAAACCTAAAATATTACTTATAAAAATGAAGAAAAAGGCCGTAAGCAAATACGGGGCAAATTTTCTATAATTAGGACCGATACAACTTTTAACTACATTTTCATTAATATCATTGATCAACAAATCAATTGCACCGGCAAATCCTCGCGGGGCAATATAATCGTCTTGCTTTTTATACCACTTCGCAACTGTTAGAACGCACAATAACAATATTGTTACGGTAACAAACAATCCTACAACATTTTTAGTAATTGAAACATCAAAAGGACGATATTCTTCTCCTCCATCAAGAATTTCAACAATTTTACCGGAATATTTTCCATCATGGTGTCCGTAAGTAAAACCTTTATAACTATTGTTATTGTGATGTAACTTCGAAGACATGAAAACATTGAATCCGGAATGTTTGCTGTAAACAATTACAGGTAAAGGAATAGCAATATCTTTCTCTCCTATTGTAATTATATGCCATTCATATGAATCTCCAGTATGATGAAATATTAATTCGCTGACGTTTAGCTTTTCTTTATCATCATTCGTATCACTTGCAAAGCATGCGAACGAAACAATAAACATAAGCAAAAGCAATATCGTTTTAAGTATTTTATTCATTTTCTAACTCTTAGAAATTTTCATAAACAACCAACTTTCAAGAATAAGGTAAATTACGTAAAATAACATAAATACCATAACAAAAGCTATGTTGTTGACATTAACTACTTTTAAATAAATGATAACAAACACAAGGCATAAAACAAATTTTACCGCCCTTATGATAGCATAAGTTTTTATATCTATTACCGACTTTTTCTTTTTTAATATTAGCAAAACTATATAACTTACTAAAAGAATAAATACATAAAAAGCCGGAATTAAGGGATATAGATTAAAATAATATTGAGGCATAAGATAATGCAACCAACAGAAGCCTAATATGCCTAATGTTACTAAAATTACTGTACTTAATATTAACTTTGCTTTCATTATCAATTATTTCTATAATTCAACACAAACAGAAACAACATCTTTTCTAACCTCAACAAACCCGCTTGAAATCAGCAATTCAACATCTTTGCCGTTAACAGTATATCTGACCAAACCGTTTTCAAGTATGGATATAAGCGGCGTATGTGAATCAAGTATTACAAAAGGTTTATTGTTTTTACCCGGCACTAATACCGAATCCGCATTACCGTCGTAAATAGTTTTTTCCGGTGAAAGAATTTTTAATTTCATGTTTAGATTCTTGTAAGAATTGTTTATTTTTCTTTACTTGATTTTCCCACTTGCTGTAATAATGCTTCACCTTTTTTAATAGCATCTTCGATAGTACCTACATTAAGGAAAGCCATTTCAGGCAAATGATCAACTTCACCTTCCAAGATTTTTTTGAAACCGATTATAGTATCTTCAATACTTACCATTACTCCGGGCAATCCTGTAAATTGTTCGGCAACATTAAAAGGTTGTGATAAAAATCTTTGAACTTTACGTGCTCTATTCACGGTAAGTCTGTCTTCTTCAGATAATTCTTCCATACCAAGAATAGATATAATATCTTGAAGTTCCCTTTGTCTTTGAAGTATTTGCACCACTTTTTGAGCGGTTGAATAATGTTCTTCGCCCACAACAATAGGATCCAAAATTCTTGAAGAAGATTCAAGCGGATCAACAGCAGGATATATTCCTAACTCAGAAACTTTTCTGCTGAGTACGGTACTTGCATCAAGGTGTGCAAAAGTTGTTGCAGGTGCCGGATCGGTAAGGTCGTCGGCAGGAACATAAACAGCTTGTATCGAAGTGATTGAGCCATTCTTTGTTGAAGCGATTCTCTCCTGCATTGCACCCATTTCCGTTGCCAAAGTAGGTTGATATCCAACGGCCGACGGCATACGTCCGAGCAAAGCCGATACTTCCGAGCCGGCTTGAGTGAAACGAAATATATTATCAATAAAGAAAAGTATATCATGTCCACCGCCTTCCATGTCACGGAAAGATTCCGCAACAGTAAGTCCTGACAGAGCAACTGAGGAACGTGCGCCCGGAGGCTCATTCATTTGTCCGAAAATTAATGTCGCCTGAGATTTGGCAACTTCATTATAATCGACCTTCGATAAATCCCAATTACCTTCTTCCATACTTTTCATGAATTCCTCGCCGTATTTGATAACACCGGATTCAAGCATTTCCCGGAGCAAATCGTTTCCTTCGCGGGTACGTTCACCAACTCCAGTAAACACGGAATAACCGTTATAACCCTTTGCTATATTATTGATAAGCTCCATGATAATAATTGTTTTTCCTACACCAGCACCGCCGAAAAGACCTATCTTACCGCCTTTACAATACGGAACAAGAAGATCAATAACCTTAATTCCGGTATACAGAACCTCTTCGATAGTAGTTAAATCTTCGAATTTCGGCGGATCTCTATGGATCGGGTAAGCTCCGGTCTTTTTAGATAAAGTTTGTAAACCGTCGATAGCATTTCCGGTAACATTCATCAATCTACCTTTGATTTGGTCGCCTGTCGGCATGGTCATAGGAGTTCCGGCAGAAACAACTTCCATTCCTCTACGCAATCCGTCTGTAGAATCCATAGCAACGGTTCTGACTGTATTTTCACCTATATGCTGCTGTACTTCAACAACAAGAATATTCCCGTTATCAAATTTTATTTCCAGCGCATCATAGATTTTCGGAAGAAATTCTTTCTCTTCAAGATTATCGAATTTAACATCGACAACCGGACCTATAACCTGAGATATTTGACCTATTAATTTGGACATAATATACAATTTCGGGTAGTAAACCCAATTTATTAATAATTATTTTTTATTTTTCATTTTTTTGAAGCAATCGCAAATTTTCGTTGCATCATCATTGGTTTTAATTATTGTTTCCGTAATATGTTCGAAAACATACGGAATATATTTTTCAAGTCTTAAAGCTGCAAAACTGCCATCATCGGCAATTAGAGCAATAACACGCAAACCTGAACTATCTTTGGTATCGTATTTACCGATATTTGAATAATTACCTCTTTCTAATTCGGAAGTCAGATTAAAGACATCTTTATCTTCAAAATAAAGACAAACTTTTTCAACTTTGCTGCCTGTAGCTTTTGTAACCCAACGTTTTTTGCCGGTAAACATTAAGACAATTGCAAAAATTGCGATGCAAACGCCTATCGCTAATAAAACAGAGGAGCCTGTATTCTCCAATTTTAAGGAGAATGATAAAACAATCATAACTATCGCTATAACTAATATTACAGAAGCAATAATCATCAATTTTACATTTGCTTTTTTTATTAAATAGTCTTTTGACAAATCAAAGATATTGTCGTTTGTTGTAGAATCCATAAAAATTAATTTTAAATTAAATAAATAATCAGTAAAGACATATTGCCTTCACATCAAAGTTAATTAAGTAAGTGTGAAAATAATAATTTTGAATGAGATCAAATCTCAAGTAAGGATTCTACAAAACAGAAAAATATAACAAAGAACGTGTTTGGAATTTAAAGCGGCAAAACTAAGATCAAATCTTGACAATCCTGCCAATTTAGCAATAAATTCGTCATAATCGACATTAAGATTATAAGATTTATCTTGTTGGTTCTTGCGCGCAAAAATATAATTCTGATTGAAATTTGTTTGGAGGTTGAAATTCGGTGAATTATCAACGCAAGAGAATGTCAGTAAATAATCATCTAATAAGTCTTCATAATTATCTTTAGAATTATCATAGATAGTTCCAAGCTCAGAACTAGAGTTGAAGTCACCGCTATATTTACTTTCATTTTTATCAAAAATATTGGTTAATGAGAATATAAATACAGCAAACAGTAATGCCGATAATAGTTTTTTTAATTTCATCTCGCAAAAAACTCTGCAAATATAATATTAAATATGTATAAGGCTAACATTTTTTTTGAAAATTTATTGTAAGTTATCAAAATAATTTTTTCAAGAATGATTTTATTATCTATTAATAATACTAAATACTCTACATATTAAACTATTAAAACAACCGCTTTATTCAAAAATCAAATTTTGATATTTTAAATAAAATTATTCATTGTAAAATGAAAATATTACTCCAGCATAAAATGCAGTCTATTCTGCAAATTCACTTCCGCCATACCGCCGTCAATATCCAAATAAAGTAAATTCATTTGAGGATATATTTTTTTGACCCGTCGTGCAATCCCCTTTGCAACAACATGATTAGCAATACATCCGAAAGGCTGTACGCAAACAACATTATTAATTCCCTGTCGGGCATAACATGCAGTTTCTGCCGCAATACACCAACCTTCTCCAAATTGATTAGATAAATCTAAAATTTCCGAAGCATATTCGGCACGCATAAAGACAGACTCATTCGAATGGTAAAAACGGAAATTCCGCATAATCTTATCAAAAGTATTAATGCGCATATTCATATATTTTAACATCAAAGGATTAAAAGCCTGCTTCAACATACTATTTCTATTAACACCATTAATCACGTTCGTTTGAGAATTAACGAAATACTGCATAAAGAAATCAATAAACGGAGGCGACACAACAATCATATTTTTCGAACGTAACCAATCGGTAATATATGCTTGTCCGTAATTGTTGTATTTCACATAAATTTCTCCAATTAGTCCGACCTTAGAAAATTTCTTTTGATTTACATCCAATGAATTGAAATCGGCAACAGCCTGCTCTAACAATTTGGGAAAGCGCTTTCCGTCATTATCAAGAACTGCCTCTACACCTTTATTGATATAAAGATCAAAAAGTTGTTGCGACTCTCCCTTATTTTTCTCTCTTACAACAGTTAAACTATACAATTGTTGTAAGGCATCAGCATATAATAAAGTCTTAATTAGAATATCAATTATTTTGGCAATCGGAATTTTGAAAGCCTTCTGATCATTTTGATATACTCCGGTTCCTACAACAATAACGGGAATATCAGAAAATCCGGCATTCTGCAATCCAAGTTTAATTTGAGCAAGATAATTCGTTGCCCTGCATTGTCCGCCGGTTTGTGTAATTGCAACAACAATATTATTCAAATCATATTTTCCCGATTGTAAAGCAGCAATAATATCACCCAAGACTAAAGTCGAAGGATAGCAAACCTCATTATTACCGTATTTTAATCCAAGTTCTGCAGAATATTTATTTGTTTTCGGAAGGTTAATCAATTCATATCCGGCCAGTTCAGCAATAGGAGGAATAAACGGAGATAGAAAATCCGAGAACCAAGGCGCTAAAATTGTTTTTTTCTTATCTTCCTTAGTATATGCAACGCCATAACCTTTATATATATCCGTATTTTTATTTTCCGATGTAATATTGGCCGCTTTTAAGGATTCAATTAATGAACGTAAGCGTAACCTGATTGAACCCGGACTTGCAATTTCATCAATACGAATAATCGTATGATTTTTTCCTGCTTGTTTTAATATCTTAGTTACTTCTTCCATAAAGAAAGAATCAGGGCCGCAACCGAAAGAGTTTAATTGGATTAACTGCACATTCTGAGGAAGTTTTGCCGTTTCCATTGCCGCATGCACTACTCTATTCGGATACGACCATTGTGAGATAATATTAAGATTGTTAAAGCCGCTCTTTTCATCCGTAATAAACACATCATCCGTAAAAACTTCTATTCCGAGATCCGATAAAATTTGTCCTACTTTCTGATGAATCAAAGGATCGGCATGATAAGGGCGAGCCGCAACAACAAAAACCCATTTTCCGGCTTTCACGGCTTTTTCAAAAACCGTTCTTTGTTCTTCACGCAACTTAACTTTAAGAGTTTCTCTTTCCCGCATTGCTTTCTCAAACGCATTTTCAAAAACATTCTTATCAACATTAAATTGAGATAAGTAATCGAAACAAACTTTTTTTAGAGCCTTAAAATTACTGAAAGTTATGACAGGTTTATCAAATGGAATCCCGAACTTTTCTTCAGGATCCATTGCGCTGAAAATAACGTCTGGATAACCGCTCACAACAGGACAATTAAAGGAATTATTCGAATTATCGAATTCTTTTTCTTCCTTAATTACCATCGGATAAAAAATTCTATCTACTTTTTGTTCTGCCAGCAAATGAATATGTCCGTGTACAACTTTTGCGGGAAAGCAAATATTATCGGACATCACACTGCCGACTCCTTTCTGATACATTTCAAAAGTTGATTCGGGAGAAAGAACCGGTTCTATACCGCATTCATTCAACAGAGTATGCCAAAAAGGGTAATTTTCGAACATATTTAAAACACGCGGAATACCTATTTTTATTTTCGAATGATTTGATGAGTGATTTTCACGTTCGAATAAGATTTTATTTTTCAGATCGAAACCATTAAATCCCTTTGCCTCTGCGGATTTTTTATTAAAGAAAATTTTCTCACATTTGTTACCCGCAAAACTAACATTTCCGTTAGTAAATTTAAATCTCAGAACAGAACATTTATTTGTACAACCATTACATTGGGTTTCTTTAGTTTCAATAGAATCCATGTCGGGAAGAAGCTCCAAACCTAAGAAAGAAGTTTCTTTTTTATTTTGCTGCCACATTTTACGGGCATATAAAGCGGCTCCAAGCGCCCCCATCAACTCAGGATAGTCTGTTGAACTAACATTCTTTTCAGATAATAATTCCAACGCTCTGTAAACCGCATCATTTCGAAAAGTTCCGCCTTGTACTACAATATTATCTCCCAACTCATTAAGATTTGAAATTTTGAGTACTTTAAACAAACAATTCTTTACAACTGAATATGCTAACCCGGCAGCAATATCACCGAGCTCCGCATTTTGTCGCGAGGCTTGCTTTACTTTGGAGTTCATAAAGACAGTACAACGCGAACCCAAGTCACTCGGATATTTTGCCAAACAAGCGGATGATGAAAATTCTTTCATATCCATATTCATCGTAGCCGCAAAATTCTGTAGAAATGAGCCGCAACCAGAGGAACAAGCTTCATTAAGTTCAATATTCGAAATAACGCCCTTATTCGTAAAAATAGATTTAATATCCTGACCGCCAATATCAAGAACAAAAGAAACATTAGGATCAACATATTGTGCTCCCGATAAGTGCGCCATTGTTTCAACAATGGCGTAGTCTAAGTTTAATGCCGACTTAATGAGATCTTCACCATAACCGGTAGCAGCAGACGACAATAGATTTATTCTTATATTCTTTTCTTTTGTTTTTTGATAAAAATCATTTAATCCTTCTAAAACTTTCTTCAGAGGATTTCCTTCATTGGCATCATAATAAGAATAAATAATATTCTCATTTTCATCCATTGCCAAAATTTTCGTAGTAGTTGAACCCGAATCAATTCCAAGAAAGCAATTTAAATTCTTATCATTCTCAAGCGGAGCTATTTTTAATTTTTTGATATTACGATTTACTTTCCAAGTCGAATAATCTTTTTCGTTTTCAAATAAAACCGGAAGAGTATCTTTCTGGGAATTATCATTAATATTCAGTTTTTCAATCAATTCATTAAGATTGAAAGATTTTGATTCATATTCATCATAAAACACACAACCTAAAGCAGAGAAATATTCGCTATTCTCAGGCACAATCAAATCATTATCATCTATTTGTAGTAAGTTTTTTAAAGCTTTGCGTAAAGCGGGAATAAAGGTTAGCGGCCCGCCGATACATAAGATTTTTGCCTGAAGATCATGACCTTTTGCAAGAGATGTAATACTTTGTAAAGCGACAGTATGAAAGATAGACATTGAGATATCTTCTACAGGGACGTTACGACAAATAAGATTTTGAACATCTGTTTTTGCAAACACACCACATCTTGAAGCAATTACGTATAACTTTTCAAATTGCAAAGCTTTGTTGCCCATTTCCTCAACTGAAATATTAAGCAAATCCGCCATTTGATCTATAAAGGCACCCGTACCGCCGGCACAACTACCATTCATTCGGATATCAGGATGATTTTCATTATCAAAAAATACAATTTTAGCATCTTCGCCACCCAAATCTATTAAAGTACTAACATCTGGATACAATTTTTTTGTAACTGCTACCGAAGCAATAACTTCTTGAATAAAAGGAATTCCAACTCGTTCCGAAACGCCCATTCCGGCAGAACCTGTGATAGCTATTGAATAATCAATATCTGAAAAACTTGTTGAAATTTTCTTTAATTCTTCCGACAACACTTTATTAATATTCGCCTTGTGTCTTTTATAAACCTTGTATACAACATCATTTACAGAGTTGACAACAACAATTTTTAAAGTTGTGGAACCAATATCGATTCCTATTTTATATGTCATATCTTTATTACTCATTATTAAAAGATTATCCTTAGTTTATTTAGTTTTTACCGCATTTATAACAAAATCAATAATAAACCTTTTATGATTATCTAACATTTCATAGTATTCCGCCGGTTTTTTGCCGGTAACTTGTGTGATTAATCCACCCAACATAAATGGAAAAACACAAAGAGAAAGAATGCTCAACAAAAGATTTTCGACCGGAACTTCTTTAATATTTCCTTTCTTGATTTCTTCACTAATACGTTCTCTCAATGTTTCAATGATTTCAGGAGGATTTCTTTTGCTTATTATTTCCATAATATGTTCCGGATGTTGATTAATTTCATTCAGTACAAATATTGGAAGCTGATTATATTGCATCAACATATCATAATAAGATGTTACCCAAGAATCTAACAATTCATAAAAAGGAAGATCGGAATGAATGATACCGAATATTTTATTAAGTAAAATATTGACGGATTCATCAAATATAATTTCGAACAGATTTTGTTTCGAATTAAAATAATAATTCACCATTGCCACATTCACACCGGCTTCAGATGCGATATCGCGAATGCTGGTTCCCGTATATCCTCTTTCGATAAACAGTTTACGAGCTACATTCAGAATGCGAGTTTTAACTTCAATTTCCATTTTATCTAATTTAATCACGAATTAAACGATCGTTTAATAAAAATATTTTGCAAATATAAATATTTATCTTTTTTTATGTTCGATGAATGTATATTTATTATTTAGATTGATAATTTACGTACGTTCCGCTAAACAAAAAACCTACCCTGACCGAATTAGGAAACGGCACTTAAATTTTCATTATGGCGAAATAAAATTTCGCCGCATAAAAATAATTTTGTCAAATATATTCATCACAATGATTAATTTGGCAGTTACAACATTTTCCTCATTATTATCCGATTACCTGAAAAAAGTTTTCAAGTTAAATGAAGATATTGTAACTATAGTGCCGTTAATAAATCAAGAAAAAACGATACCTTCCAATAAAATTCATATTTTTTTGACGAATATTGAGCGGGAAACCGGTAGCGGAATAAAATTCGGGCAACAAAAATCAGGTAATTATTATAAATCGGGAGGTCCTTCGTGGCAGTTGAATCTTTATCTTATGATTGCCGCGGTTTTTAATGAAAAACAATACGAAGAATCATTGACAATAATGTCGGGAGTTACTATGTTTCTGCAATCAAATAACTCATTTCTTATTACGAATACCGTTACAAACATTAATGTAGAGCCTGTTAATCTTTCATTCAGTGAGTTATCCAATTTGTGGAGTATTTGCGGAAATATGTATTACCCTTCATTGTTATGTAAATTGAGAACTCTCAATATTGATAGTGAAGAAATAAAACATTTCGGACGGATTATCAAACAAAAAGATGTAGTTGCCGATAAAAAGAATAAAATTCCGGAAGGATATACAGAAAAGAACAGGAACAAAGAAGAAAAGAAATAAATAGCTGAAGATTATGAGTAGCTCTGAAAGATATAAACTGTGGATAACAATAAGCATTGCGCATGAATATTATGCCGGAACATATTGCCCTGTTAACTTAGAACCTTTATCGGAAACACAACTCATTTTAAAAAAACACAATATGCTGTTTATTAGACAAAAATCAACGCAATGGGACTTGTTTATTGAAAATATGTTTGATCCGGGTGATTTGTTACTCAATGAGTATAAACTTATTTTCGGACTATATCCGCAATCTGAAAAGTTTTATTATTTATCCCAAGAATCCGCTACCGAAAACGATGCATTTTCCCTAGAAGAAGCTCCTATGTCAAAAGCTTGGAGAAATGTTGAATTGGATTTGCAACATATTATAAATAATAAATTACAAAAGATAGATATACATATAACAAGTCCCGAAAAATATTATGAATATATTTGTATTCAGAAATACCATAATTCAAATACAGAGTTAAAATTGACGGATGAACGAAATCTCGTGGAGTTCAATAAAGAAGAATTTCAGCCTATTGCAGATATTCAAAATGCAATACGGTTTGTATCAACAGAAAAAATAAAACTAATAGAAACTAACAATAATAAAATACAATTATGGGAAATCAGAGATAGCGGAGAGAGATTAATAAGTAATTTTATCCCTATCCCGCGAGTTGACGAAAAATCTCTAATCAGTCCGCAAGATACAATAACAACATATTTCTATTTTTAATAAATTAAATTTACATTTTATGGCAGTAATGAAAACACCCGGGGTTTATATCGTTGAAAAAAACGCTTTCCCCAATTCAGTAGTAGAAGTAGCGACTGCGGTTCCGGCTTTTATCGGTTATACCGAAAAGGCTGAAAAAAACAACAAGTCGCTACTGAATAAACCCACACGGATTACATCCATGGCAGAATACAGAACTTATTTCGGAGACGCACCGTTGCCAAAATTCGAAATAAAACAGGTTGATAACCCGGAAGGTAATAAGGTTTCCGTAAATAATAAAAACTACGGCATTAATCGTACGGATAAATTTACTTTCTATTACAACATGCTTCTATTTTTTTCCAACGGCGGCGGTCCATGCTACATAGTTTCGGTTGGTGAATACTCGGATGACGGAATAAAAAAAGCCGATTTGCTTAACGGAATTAAACCGTTAATTAAGGAACTGGAACCAACTATGGTGGTTATTCCAGAGCTTGTAAATCTCGAAAAAGCTTCGGAATGTTATGAAGTGCAACAGGAAATGCTCAATCATTGCGGAAACGTAATGCAAAACCGTTTCGCCGTATTTGACATTTTCGACGGGTACAAAGACATCGGAGAAGGCATTATAAGTAATTTCAGAGAAGGTATCGGAAGTAATTTTCTAAATTACGGGGCAGCGTATTATCCCTGGATAAATACAACAATAGTGGCTGAAAACGACGTGAATTATACTAACATAAATGATTTCAACAATTTTGCAGGTTTATTACGTGATCAACTTAATGATGAAATACCCGGCGATGATCCCAAAAAGATTGAGATCGGGAAATTTATAGACACTCTTTCGGAAAAAAGTGAAGAAGAAATCCCCTCAGATATTGAGAATTTTCTAAAAGAATGCTTTAAAGGTGTCTTTGATACAGTGTTGGATAATCCGATAAAGGGAATATCAGAACTTGAAGAAAGCAAACTGAAAAATTTATTAAAGAAAACCAGAGATGAATCTACTGATGAGGTTTCAAATAAATTCACCGACGAAATAATTGATTTATTATGCACAGGTATTAAGAGTAATGGTTCTTTAACTGATGTGGAACAATTATCCAAAGAAGTTTTCAAGACATTAGAAGCACCTGCATTTTCAGAGGATGATTTAAAAATATTTCTGGAAGAAACCATCAAGTATTACGTTATAGACAATTTTGAAAAGTATCCTGATAAAGATCTGAAAGAATCTTTAAAAACACAAATTGATTCTTCTGAAGAGACACTAAATGAACTATTTTCAGCAGTTAAAAGTAAATTTTCCGAAGAAGTATTAAAAAGCGACTCCATAGAAGAAGCCGATATTCTATCCGAAAAAGTTTTTAAGGCAATGTTAAAAGAAGAAACTAAATCCGCTTCTATCCTGAATGTGAGTATTGAAAAAGAAAAAGCAATGGCTCATAAAGTTTTGTTTCAAACGAGTACTTTATATAAAGAAAGCATAAAAGAGATGACACGAATGCTTAACAGGTTGCCGGTTTCTGCGGCAATGGCAGGAATTTATACAATGGTTGATAATACTAAAGGTGTATGGAAAGCTCCGGCTAATGTAAGTATTGCAGCTGCCGAAAGTCCTACCGTTAATATTTGTCATGAAGAACAAGAAGACCTGAACGTTCCGGTAAACGGAAAAGCTGTCAATGCCATTCGTTTCTTTACAGGAGAAGGCATAAAAGTATGGGGCGCAAGAACATTAGACGGAAATTCTCTCGATTGGAGATATATCAATGTTCGTCGCACCATGATAATGTTGGAAGAATCGGTTAAAAACGCTGCAAAAGCATACGTTTTCGATCCTAATGACGCAAATACGTGGGTAAATATGAAAAGTATGATAGGAAATTTTCTAAATGGAATATGGAAACGCGGCGGTTTAGCCGGAGCAAGTCCGGATGATGCCTATAGTGTTTACGTAGGATTAGGCGAAACCATGACATCGGAAGATATTCTGGAAGGAATCTTAAGAGTAACCGTTTTAGTAGCTATCACCCGTCCGGCGGAATTCATTGAAATCACATTCCAACAACAAATGCAGAAGAGTTAATTCAGATGAAAATTGAAAATTGAAAGGTAAAAGGTGGAATGTAAAAGATACCAACTCTCACCTTTCAACCCTCACTTTTCAAATAAAATAAAATAATAATAATTCATGGAAGACGAGAATTAAAGCAAAGGAAAAAACACTTTCGCTTTTCAATTCTCACCTTTCAACTAAAACAAAAATACTATGGCAGGAGAAAAGCAAGATAATGTATGGCCCTTACCTAAATTTTACTTTACGGTTGAAGTGGCTGATTTATCCGAAGCAACCTTTCAGGAAGTTTCAGGATTAGATATAGAAGCTCAAATAATTGAGTACAGACACGGAAATAGTCCGGATTTTTCAACAATTAAGATGCCGGGAATAAAAAAATACGGCAATGTTACTTTGAAAAAAGGGGTATTTGTTAAGGATAACAAATTCTGGGATTGGTTTAACAAAATCAAAATGAATACTATAGAAAGACAACCCGTTACAATAAAATTATTAGATGAAGCGGGGAGCCCCACTATGGTATGGACATTAAAAAATGCATGGCCGACCAAAATTACCGGAACAGATATGAAATCGGACGGAAATGAAGTAGCAGTTGAAACTTTGGAAATAGCTCATGAAGGATTAACAATTGCAAATGGCTAATTTATTTAGCCCATATTATGACGACGCAAATTTCTTGCCGGTATCTTTTTACTTTAGTGTACTTTTTGTAGAATTATTAGAAGAAGTTGCATTTAAGGAAGTTTCCGGACTAAATTCTGAAATGGAGGTTGAAACTATTAAGGAAGGCGGATTGAATGACTATGAACATAAATTACCTAAACAAATTAAACATTCGAACCTTATTCTGAAAAGAGCCTCAATGCCTTTAACAAGTGCCGTACAGATATGGATAAAAACATGCTTGGAGAGCGATTTCTCACAACCTTTCTTTAGAGTTTGTATGCAGATTTCTCTGTTAAACGAGTATGGAATTCCGGCAAGAAATTGGTTATGTGCTAATGCGTTACCTGTAAAATGGGAGTTAGGAAGTTTTGACTCTCAAAAAAACGAAATAATGATTGAAACATTGGAGTTTGCTTATCAAAGCTTAACCAGAATATTATAATGGCAATAATAATCAAAGAAATAGTAATAAAAACAACTATAGATAAACAGAATAAGGAAACTATATCCTATGAGTTTATAAACGACCTGAAACGTTTGCTGTTAAAAGAATTAAGGCAAGAGAAAACACTATATAAAACCAATAAAAAAGAAAGATAATGTTTGGCGAAATAGTAAAAATGAAAATAATTGTTTTGGAAAACGGGAGTCCGACAAGAAATGAATTCACACTTAAAATCAATCCTTCTTCTTTAAGTTACAGTAAAGGTATTTCTTACAATAAAGATAATAAAATGAATTCTTCCAAAAATGTTGAGAAATACTCGAATCATAACTCCGAATCATTAAATTTTGATTTTATTTTGGATTCTACCGGTATTGTTTATAGTAAAACGGAGACAATAAAAGATACTATTGATAAGTTCGAAAAAGTTGTTTATAAATATGTAGGCTCGGAACATGAACCTAATGAGGTTCAGATATGTTGGGGCACAACTATCTTTAATTGTCATTTAACAAGTGTTAAATATGATCATAGTTTGTTCGGCCCGTCGGGAGAATCACTGCGTGTGAAAGTATCCGTTACATTTACCAATGCTACTACACGAAAAGAAGAAATTACGGAAGCTAACAGCAATTCTCCCGATTTATCTCATTGCGTAACATTAAAAGCAGGTGAAAGCATAGCATTTTGGTGTAATAAAATATACGGCGATTTTTCTTATTGCAAGGACATAGCTGAATTTAACGGATTATCAAACTTCAGAAATATTAAATCAGGTACAAAATTAATGTTCCCAAAACTATTACGGCATGGCTGATTCAACCAATAAAAATACTGACGGAGTTCTAAGAATTTCTGTTTTTAGTGATGGAAATGCTATCTCCAATAGTGTTTTCGGGCTGATTTCAGTATATGTGTACAAAGCCGTCAATAAAATAGGTAAAGCAACACTCACTTTTGAAGCGGGCGATATGCCTAATACCAATATCCCTGAAAGTGAAGATAATACTTTTGCTATCGGAAAGAAAATCCGTATCGAAGCCGGATATGCCGAAGATGAAAATCCGATTTTCGAAGGAATAGTAATAACGCATAAGGTTGTGCTGGGTAGTAATGAAAACTCACATTTGGAGATTGAATGCCGGGATTACGCTTATCCGACAACTTTGACACGGAAAAATAATGTTTTCGCAAAGAAAAAAGATAATGAAGCCATTCAAACTATTTTGGGAAATTATGCCGATTTATCTCCTTCATTGGATACAACAAATACACAATACAACGATTTGGTTCAATATTATTGTTCCGATTGGGATTTTGTTTTATCTCGCGCTGATGCAAACGGACTTGTTATTGTTACCGACGGTAAAGATATTCGAGTTAAAAAGCCGAATTTATCGGCAAATCCGAAATTGAAAGTTACTTACGGAATTGATCTTATTGAATTTCATGGAGAGTTGTCGGCATCGGATCAACTATCCGAATTTAAAGCTATTGCCTGGGATTCTTCAACACAAAAAACAATCTCTACAGATGGAAAAAAACCTTCATTAAATCAACAAGGAACAGATAGTATAGATAGCTTATCTAAAGCTGTCGGAAATGAGAACATGATTCTTCAAACCTGCATTTGTGAGGAGAAATCAGCTTTACAAGCCTGGGCTGATTCTCAAAGATTAAAAGCCGGACTTTCCAAAATTTTGGGTTATTGCAAGTTTCAAGGAAATGCAAAAGCATTGCATGGTGATGTGATTGAACTTGACGGATTTGGAAAACGTTTTAACGGTAATGCATATATAGGTTATGTGGAGCATGAAGTAAAAGACGGTGACTGGGTGACAACTGCGGGTTTAGGTTTAGCATTCGATAATATCACCGAGAGGAATGATGTTGTTGCGCCTCCGGCTTCAGGATTTATGCCGGGTGTACGCGGATTGCACATCGGAAAAGTTACCAAATTGGACGAAGACCCGGCCAAAGCAAACAGGATACAAATAGAGTTTTCTATTTTGGGTTGCGAGACAAAAACAATATGGGCTCGATTATCAAATTTCTGGGCGAGTAATAATTACGGTGCTTTCTTTATTCCTGATATCGGTGATGAAGTAATTCTCGGTTTCTTCAATGAAGATCCTTGCCAACCTGTTATCTTAGGAAGTTTATACAGCAGCAAACAAAAGCCCGTTGATGAATTGACGGCGGATAATAAGATCCGGTCAATAACCACAAAGTCAAACATGCGAATTGAGTTTGAAGAAGAGAAGAAAATTATAACTATTAAAACTCCCGGAAAAAACACTGTTATAATTAGTGATGAAGATAAAGGTATTCAGTTAACTGATCAGAATAATAATAAAATTATCATGAACGACAGTGGAATTACAATTGAATCGGCAAAAGATCTTACATTAAAATCAAAGTCAAATATTACAATTGATGCCGGAGCAAAATTAGACGCAAAAGCAAAAAGCGACCTTCAACTCAAAGGTATGAATGTTAAAACAAACGCGGATATGGAACTTTCGTTGAAAGGAAATGCAAAAGCCGAACTTAACGCTTCCGGGCAAACAATTGTAAAAGGAGCAATGGTGATGATTAATTAGGTGAAAGATGAAAGATGAAAGATGAAAGGTGAAAGATGAAAGGTGAAAGGTGAGAAAGTGGATTTGTTTTAAATTGATAAAATCAATAATACATAAATAATTGACAGTAATTAATTCTAAAAAACTAATAAACAAAATGAAAAAGAAGAAAAATAGATATAATTTATTAAAAACACAAGGTTATAGAAATAACCGAAACCTTCCGCCTTTAACCTTTCAATTTTCATCTGAATCATGAATGCGGCAAGAATAACAGATATGCATACTTGCCCTATGCAAACACCGGCGTTTCCATCGCCGATTCCGCATGTTGGCGGACCTGTTATTGGTCCCGGGGCGCCGACCGTTTTAATTGGAGGATTACCTGCCGCCGTAATGGGCGACAACTGTGTTTGTGTAGGCCCGCCGGATACTATCTTAAAAGGTTCGTCAACAGTAATGATTGGCGGAAAACCCGCTGCAAGAATGGGAGATACATGTGCTCATGGCGGTTCTATTGTTATTGGGTGCCCTACGGTAATGATTGGGGGGTAGAATTAGGTGAGAGGTGAAAGGTGAAAGGTGAAAGGTGAAAGAGGAAGAGATAGATATATGAAGATAAAAATAGCATTAACATAGAATAATAACAAAATTTAATACGATTATGAAATCAAATCACCAGATCAAATCAGATGAAAGCACCTCTACCCTTTCACCTCTACCCATTCACCTTTCACCTAACTCTACCCCTTCACCTTTAAATTCTCAATTCCTCGGTATCGGGTGGGCATTTCCGCCTGCATTTATAAAGAATACCGGAGTAGAAACAGTTAGTTACGAAGAAGATATTCGCCAAAGTTTGGCAATACTCTTCACCACTATTCCGGGAGAACGGATTTCAGATATGGAATATGGCTCACATATACATAGATGGGCTTTTGAGAAAATGGATTTATCTACCAAAACATTAATAAACGAAAGTATCAGAAAGTCCATACTTTATTTTGAACCGAGAATCACTTTGGAAAAAGTGGAAGTGGAAATAAAAGATCCGCTTGAAGGAATTTTGTGGATAAATATGGAATACACTGTTAGATTAACTAACACAAGGAGTAATATGGTATATCCCTTCTATTTCCAGGAAGGAACGAATTTATGAGAATGGGAAATTGAAAGGTGAGAATTGAAAGATAAAAATTGAAAATTATAATAATTATGAAAGTTCAAGTAAAGCAACCGGAGAAAGTATCACATGTGATACAAGGTAAAACAAAAGCCAGTCGGCAAACTCCATTAGAGCAAATTTTGCAACGTTATTCAGGTGAGAGTGGAAAGGTGAAAGTTTGCAACAACAAGAAAACTCTCTTTCACCTTTCAATTTTCACCTTTCACCTTTCACCTTTCACCTTTCACCTTTAAATTCTATATGACTATCATGAAAAAAATGAACTAATATGAACGAAAAAACTTTCACCTCTCTAAGTCAGAAAGATAGAAAAGACAGAATCGGAAATGCAAAAAAGATTAACGTTATTGATAATAGCGTAGAATCTCTTTTGCATCAAGCGGAGGAGATTGCAGGATTCGTAAGGTATTTCAATTTTTCAAATAAAGCAGACGGATATTTTAATCAATTTCTCCAAGATTTACATGAGATAAGATTAAACGGTATTAAGAACCTTACTCTAAACGGTAAACTGGAACCGTCGCAGGCACTATTATTTACATTCATTCGACATCTGCATGAAATCGGACAAGATTTCAATCAACGCTTCCATAATTATATATGGTGGTATCTAAATCATTACTTAAATCCAAAACCCTTATCCATTGGTAATCATAAAGTTTGTTTGCTATTCAATAAAAACATCAGCAACAATATAATTCTTGAAAAAGGCACCGGTTTTATTTTAAAAGACTCCAATAACAAAGAGTTCATCTACAAACTGACGGAAAACACTTCCATCAAAAACATTTCAATAAAAAATTTTTTCTCGTTGCATTTCCGTAAGCAAAAAGATATTTATCCCGCATCTTATCTGAATTACGTTACATCGCTAATGGTTAGCGATCTAAAGAAAAACTCCTCAAATAACGGAATGATGTTCTCCGCAGATGAAAAATCAAAACATGCGAAAAAGTTGGGATATATGCTGTCGTCTCCCTCACTGCTGTTAAGAGAAGGAAAACGGCATGTAAAAATTAGGTTTGATTTTGAAAACTCAATTGACATACATTCTATAATTAATCAACTAAATGATAATATCATTTCCGAAAATAAACCATCACTCGAAGGCATCAAGTACTTATTCTCTAATAATATTTTTTTCCTGAGTATCAGCACACTACTCGGATGGGAAAAGATTGATAATTATATTATTAAAACGGAAGATAAATATTTTACAATTGAATTCTTACTTCCGGTAGATTTTCCGGCAACTTCATTCTGCGAAGAGAGTACACACAAATTTAATTCAAAACATCCGTCGTTAAGATTTATTCTAAATGCAGATGCATGGCTTTATGCCTATTCATGGACGAAAAATATTTTACTTAAAGAAGTAGTTATTGATACGCAAGTTAGTGAAATCAACAATCTGTTAATTTATAACGATTTAGGGCAGATAGACAACTCTAAACCATTTTGTCCTTTCGGTGTAAACACAGAAAAAGGAGCATGGTTTACAGTAGGAAATTACGAAATGGCATTAAAAAATACCATCTCGGTAGATTTAAAAATCGAATGGAGTCAATTACCTTGCGAGAATAGCGGATTACATGACTATTACAAAGCGTACAACAAAGGCATCAACAATGCATCATTTAAGATAAAATCCAGATATCTATCAGATTATCATTGGAGAGACGATAAGACCTTTTACTTATTTTCAAGTGAAGCACAACAAGAAAACAACACTTCATCTCCCAATACATACCCATCAAACTCAAGCAAATTAAAAGATATTTCCGTTGAAAAAATGCCGCAAATTAAAATTGATGAAGAAAATTACGAATACAATATTCATACTCAATCGGGCTTTATCAACTTTGTACTTACAGAACCTGAAATAGGATTCGGCGAAAAATATTACAGAAACCTATTTGCAGACTATATAATTAACTCTACTCATAAAAAGAAGAAGAAGTTACCATCTCCCAATCCCCCTATAAATCCGCAAGTTGAAAGAATAACAATGTCTTATAAAACTTGCGATAAGATTGATTTCAGGAAAAAAGACGACAATTGCAATGATTCGGACTTTTATCATATTTCGCCTCTGGGTTACAATCTTATATACCCATCCGATGAAATTGACAAAGTACCGTTGATATACTCTTTAGAAACTGATGCCAACATCTTAATACAGCTTGAAGGATTGAAAGAAGTAAAAAGCTTGAATTTGTATTTCGAATTTATGCCTGCCGATAAAGAAATTACATTGGAAAATATCCCTGATATAAAATGGTATTTCGGAAACGGCTATCAATGGCAAGAAGTTCCTGACGGCAATGTAATTGAAGACAAAACCGGAAAATTATTAGCAAGCGGAATCGTAAAAATTAATATTCCTGCAAACATCAATGCTTCTCTTTTTGACCATAGCGGAAGAATTTGGTTAAGAATAGGCATTATAAAAAATGAAAATTTAATCACTTGGCTGAAGAATGTATATACCGATATTAGTGAAGCGGAGTTAAAAATAGACGAAGATGTATTAAAAAACAATGAGCCGCTTCAATTTACCGGCGAACTTGAGTTTGAACAAAAAATACCTGGTATTGAAAGCGTTGTACCTATTGCATTCTACGGAGGACGCCAAAAGGAAACCCAGGAAGAAATGCTTATGCGCATATCGGAATATATCAGTCATCGCGGAAAAGCTATTACAACAAGAGACATTGAACGCATCACTTTGCAGGAATTTCCCGATATCGGCAAAGCTAAATGCTTATCGAATTATAATTCCAAATCCGATGAAAAAGGAGTAACTACATTAGTAGTTATTCCCAATAATACAAATAATGAAAAAGTTCCGAACTATAAACCATTAGCTAATTCACGACAGATTTTAAAAATCGAATATTTCCTTAATTCGCGAAAATCTGCATATTGCAAAAAAATTGACGTCATCAACCCTATCTATGAAAAAGTTATAATACGTTGCAAAATCAAATTCACAGAGAAAACATCAACTGCCGCCTGTTGTACTAAACTTAAGGAAATTTTAAATGACATTATTGCCCCGTGGCAATCAAAACATCAATTACCTTATTTTAATTACAATTTAAACATTGTTGACATCCGAGGTATAATTATTAATCAAGACTTTGTAAATAAAATAAGTCACCTTTCCGTAATTCATTTAACACATACGAAGGATGATTTCTATAAAATTTATGAATATGACAAAAAAGGTAATGATAATAATATAATTAAACCGACAAAACCTTATGCTATCTTTATTCCGGCAAAAGAACATATAATAATTAATATTGATTCCTGTACGGAATCTTCCGAGCAATTCGGGATAAACGAAATGGAGATAAACGAGAATTTCATAATATCAGGGAGAGATTTTGAAGATGAAAATTGAAAGGGTAAAAGGTGAGAGATATAAATTAGTTAATTTAATAATATGGAAAAAGTAATCCGAATTTACATAAAAGAAAATATTCATAAAAAAGTAAAACTTGCCATCATGAATCAAATATTATTTGAAAATATCTTTCATCCTTCCCCTTTCAATTTTAACATCTCACCTTTCACCTTTCACCTTTCACCTTTAACATCTCACCTCTTCTTTAAAGTTTTTACCGTACTTGCCAACAATTTTATTAATTCACTGCATTTTTCATGCAATAAAACAAATTCGTTTTCAGGTATAAAAGAGCTATCTTTCAATAGCATAAGCCAATATTCCGTTTCATTAGCTTCTTTAAGGGCAATATTCATCTTATTTAAAAAATCTGCCCTCGATTGTGCATGCTCAGCCTCTTTTATTAAAGCTCCGATTGCAGTACCACTTCTTAAAACTTGTTTTGACAATACAAACTCTCTCTTTTCATTAGTCAATGACTTGTACAGTTTGATAATATCCAAAGCAAAAGCATATGATTTGGGTGCGGTAATATTATTCATGTGTAATAGATTAATTGTTTATATATGTTATACCATTGCAAAAATAATAAATAAGTTCAAAACTCCCCCACACCTTTCCCCTTTCAATTTTCACCTTTCACCTTTCACCTTTCAATCTTCACCTTTCACCTCATAAATTATGTCAAAGAAAACCCGGCAAACGTTAAAAGAAAGTTTCAAACAGGGCAAAAAGCCCAGCGAACAAGATTTTGAAAACCTGATAGATTCTACAATGAATATTCTTGACGACGGATTCCGCAAAAGTCCCGAATCAGGCATGGGCTTAGCGCCATTATCGGAAAAAGGAACCGTATTGTCTGTTTTTTGGAAAACTACAGACGACAATCCACAATGGGAAATCGCCATCGAGCAAACAGAGGGAAATCTCGAAATCAGAAAAAGGGAAGATGAAGGTTACATTCCTGTCTTAGTTTTAAGAACAGATGGAAATATTATTTACGGACAAAAAGATAAAAAAGCTGTTTTTGCAGGAGGGGTTTCAATGCCGGTTAGAGAAGGGATTTATGCCGAATCTGTTCCGGCCGATGGCAAGTGGCATGATATAACAGTTAATCTTGATGCTTGCCAGGCGTTGGAAGTTGTTGCCGTTACAGGAAAAAAGAATTCGCTAAAACATGCCGTTCTGATGGCTCATGCAACAAGTTGCTTTGGGAATCATTCAAAAATAAAAAAAATAAGCTCGCATTACGGTCGATACGGACACAGGATTTGCATCCGCTGGAAAAAAAGCGGTCACAATAAATGTAAACTACAGTTAAAAACCAAATTTCCTTACCGCGAAGACATACAAATTCAATGTCATATAACTTCACTATTAAGTAAAAACATACTTTTATAAATGAAAGACAACTACATACACCGTCGTGAGAAAGAAGATAATCTCTTTTCGAGGCTTCAGGAGGAAACAATTAAAGAACTTCAGGAGCTTAGCGGTAATGTGTGGACGGATTATAATCTGCACGATCCCGGAGTTACTATTGCCGAAATACTGAATTATGCATTATATGAGCTTCAGTACCTATTGCAATTCCCTTTTGAAACCTACTTGGCATCCGATGGAAAAATCGACTTTGAAAAACTCGGACTCTTTTCAAAGTATATTCTAACAGAGGATTCTATTGTTACCGTAAAAGATTATGAGAATCTGATTAGAAAAAATATTGATGGTATAATGAATTGTTCGGTAACTTTAAACGAAAAGAATAAATATATGATAACCGTAGAGTTAGATAATGATACGGACTATGATAAAACGATAAATAAAATAACCGAACTTTACCATTCCCATCGAAATTTATGTGAGACATTAGAAAAAGTTGATGTAGGGAAAATAAATATTTCGCGCGGAAACAGAAGCGCCGCCAGCTCTTCTCCGCAATTTAACACAGAGGCAATGCCGTTCAATATTAAAAATAATTTCCCGAATGAATACTATTCCGTTCAAAATAACTTTCCTGATACTTACGGCTTAAATGAAAAAGGAATGTCTGCAGGAATTACCGATGAACACGAGGCAAAAATCATGCAGTTGAAAGCTTATATGCTGATTTATGATCATTTACTGGCACACACACTGCATCAAGCAATTAATGCAAACAGAATACTTGAATTATCCGGCGAAACAGTTCCGGCTTACAAACCGGGATTTAAAATCAGTAAAATAAAAGAATTAACAGATGATAATAAATTTCAAAATAATAAATTGCAGAGTAAAGATTTTCTGGCCTTGCAGAAATCGCACTACTTAGATTTTTTGGATGTAATCTATGGTGAAGATACCAAATCTTTTTTTCCTGACGAAGATAATATAACCGAACAAAACAGGAAACGTATAGAACTGATAAAGAAACTTACTCTATTAAACGCAAACAGAAACCGCTCATTCAATATCTTAGATAAAGACATTGACAATAACTCTCCTATTCAACGGATAATTTCAGCAATTTTCGGATATAATAATAACGGAAAAGAATCAATTGCCGAATTGTTATCGAAATATAAACTCAGATTAATAAATGACACTGAGTTCTTTCGCGATTACGACTACTTGGACACACGCCATATTATAGAATATATGGAAAGTAAATCTTTTGATTATAAGATAGAGGAAGTTCCCGAAGAAAAAATTGTTTTTGAAGAGTATATGTTTAACGACTTAGAAAGTAACTTGAATTTTTTTTGGTATAATATTCTATTTGAAAGCTTTTTATATTACGGCAATTCTATCGGCAACTACAGAATAATAAACAATCCCGAAACAAATTCATACCTTCTCACTTTCGGTATTCCCAATAACAAGAGATGGACTAATCTCGGCTTTTCCGCCGATAAATCACTTTTAATCCGTTTGGCAAACCAACTTCAGAGTTTTTTTAATCTCTTGATAAACAGTCCGGGAAAAACAGTTTATTTGATTGAGCATATTTTATTAAATCTTGATGATGAGGAATATAACAAACTTACCATCGTGATTCCCGACCGGGGCGAAAATGATAAAATCAAAGAAAAATACGAATCTTTTATCAGTGACCGACTTCCTGCATACTTAGATATACATATAGTCTGGTTATCATTCGAAAAGCTTTATCATTTTGAAGAGAATTATTTTTTGTGGCGAAAGGCAATGGCGGATAAAGATACGGATAAGGCGAGGGAATATGCGGAGGAGGTGAGAGGTGAGAGGTGAGAGGTGAAAATTGAAAATTGAAAGTTAAAAATTATAATAATTATGAAAGTTAAAGTAAAGCAACCTGAGAAAGTATCGCAGGTAATACAAAGCAAAACAAAAGCTGCTAATCAAGCTCCGATAGAGCGGATTTTGCAACGCTATTCTTCTTTAGGGGAAAGTGGAAAGGTGAGAGGGGAAAGTGTTGTACAAAGGGAAGTTATTCCAAATGAGGATGAGTTGTTGCAAGGAAAGTTTGAATCAGTTGAAAGGGGAAAGGGGAAAGGTGAAAGTGCTGTGCAGCGAGAGATTATTCCGGATGAAGATGGATTGTTGGAATCAGGTGAAAACGGAAAGGTGAAAGGTGAAAGTGCTGTGCAGCGAGAGATTATTCCGGATGAAGATGAATTGTTGGAATCAGGTGAAAACGGAAAGGTGAAAGGTGAAAGTGCTGTGCAGCGAGAGATTATTCCGGATGAAGATGGATTGTTGAAATTAGGTGAAAACGGAAAGGTGAGAGGGGAAAGAGAGTTTTTTTCACCTTTCACCTCTCACATTTCACCTAAAGAATCCATTTCACCTTTCACCTCTCCCCTTTCACCTTTCACCTCTCCCCTTTCACCTAATAAAACCGGCCTTCCCGACAAGCTAAAATCCGGAATAGAAAACCTTTCCGGTTACAGCATGGATGATGTGCGAGTGCATTACAACTCTCCCAAACCCGCCCAACTACAAGCTTTAGCATACACGCAAGGCACCAATATACACGTTGCACCCGGACAAGAAAAGCATCTCCCCCACGAAGCCTGGCACGTGGTACAACAAATGCAAGGCCGCGTACAACCAACCATGCAGCTGCAAGGAGTGAATGTGAATGATAATGAGGGGTTGGAAAGAGAGGCGGATGTAATGGGGGAAAAGGTAGTGTTACAAAAAGTAAAAATATCAAGAAGCAATATTTCATTCCATAATAATAATTCAGCAGTTACTCAATTTTTTACCATAAATCCTGAAGAAACAGATAAAACATACCAATCTATAAGACAAGATTTAATAACACAATTACATGGGGATTATTTTGACCTAATAAATAAAGAAGAAAATATCAATAAATTACTCCCTATTCTATTTCCTGGTGCTGAAGAAAGAACCGAAAAACAGAAACAATATATAGAATCAAGTGATTATGAAAACATAGATGGTTATAATACATACCTGACAAAAACTCTTGAAAGGATAAAGACTGGAGCAGAACAATTATATGAATCGATAGGTTATTGGAGAAATCAAATAAGTAAAAACCAGGTTTCTTTCATAAACAATTTATCGAAACATGAAGCGAGTGTTGATAAAATTGTTTTAACAGGTAGTGATTTGCATGATAAGGGGCTTGGTGCGGTTTTTGTAACATATAAATATGGTTATTTTTTTTGGAAATATACAAAAGAAGTTGTTATTAAACCTGAGAATCGCGAAATAGAAGAGAGTCTATTGTCTTCTAGACAAGATAGCTTAGCAAATAAGTTTAATGAATATCAATGGGAAATTAATGGAGATTTAGTAGAAGATGGCAAAATACAAACAATCAATATGCTATCGACTAAAGAATATGGAACAATCGTAGAAAAAATTTCTGGCAACCAAATTAAGGACAGTTTAGGAGCTCCTGAAAAAACGGAAATAACTGACAATTTAGACTTGTTATCTATCATAAAGTCCATTGTATTTGCATGCATTGCTGGGATAAGTGATTTGCATTACGAGAATATTTTATGGAGAGATGGTATGCCGTATCTTATAGATGCGGATAATGCTTTAGTATCAAGTTTAATATTTAATGAAAAGAGTACGCAACAACAAAAAGGCTTCCCCAAAGATTTAGGGTCAATCAAAATTATCAGTATAACACCAAATATATTGAAAGATATTCGACAAGCATTTAAAAATAAGCATGGTCGAGTCGTTCCTATTAATACAACCACACAGCAAGGATATCGAAATGCCTATTTTAGAGTTACAGATAAAAATAAACAACTCTTTTTTAGCGGATATAAAGATAATTTGTTGAAGGGATTAAAGCGTCAAACCGATGGAGGTAATTCTCTCATTAATGAAGAAGCATGGGAGAAGGAGAAAGCAGAAATATCTAAAGATTTTATGTCTGGACAGATCCCATTTTATAAATACTGGTATTCAGAGGGTATAGTAAAACATAATTTTAAAGATATTTATCAAGGAAAAACATTAGATAATTTGATAAATAAAATGAAAGAAAAAGCTATTTAGTCCTATTATAAATGAACACCATCACCTCCATCCAACTCCTCTTCCATATGCAAAACGAAGATTTTGCACGCAATCTCTATGGACGTTGGGATAGTTTTTTTGCCAATAACGTTGAACGAATAATTGATGAAGTACTTCTTCAGGGGAAAGGTGAAAGTGGAAAGGTGAAAGATGATGAAGAAAAACTTTCACCTCTCAACTCTCACCTTTCACCTAAAGAAAGCCTTTTAATTGAAAGATTAGAGTTGGACTTAGGAAGTATTTTGGAAGAAGAGTTCGATGAACAGTTTCCTATTCGTTTTAAAGAAAAACTAAAAGAAGCATTGATTCAGTGGAAAGGTGAAAGTGGAAAGGTGAAAGATGATGAAGGAAACCTTTCACCTTTCAATTCTCACCTTTCACCTAAAAAAGACCTTTCGCTTTTCACCTTTCATCTTTCAATTCTAAAACATTTCCTCCTCCGCGGAACTCTACCCTGGAATGCTACCGATGAGCATAAAGATATAAACCGCTTATTTTTAAAGGTATTACGAGAAAGTTCAAAAGAGTTGAAAAAGTTTCTGCAAACCTACGGACATTATACTTCCTTGCAGGAACGACTTGTTTTTCAGTTGAAAGATCCGCAGTTGGAAAAGGGAGTGCATTTGCTGGAACCGGGTTCCGGGGAATTTATTATCAGCTATTTAAAGTTTCTGCAGGTGAAACATAAAGAAACCGAGCAAGCCGGAATTACACAAGGCGATTTTCGTAATACGGTTTGGTTTGTGGTTTATTCTTATTTGCTTACCAATAGAAGTTCTTATTTCGACAAGAAAAGTTTTGTTACGCAAATGCTACTGCAATTGGCAGGAAAATATAACCTTAATTATAACACTTTATTGCAATTAATGACTTCGGAATTGGAACAATTCGCAAAAAAACTGACTATTCCTCACGAGCTTTTTCAGATATTGAGTCAACTGCAAAAAGAATTTACCGAAAAACAATATCAGGAATCCTCGATTAATGCGGCAAAGTTTTACAAAACAATTTACCATTCATTACAAAAAGACATCCGTAAAAACATTCCTCAAAACAGCCGCGAAGCCTTATTTTCAATTCTTTCAAAAGCAGGAAGTTGTAGGGCGTTTCTGCAACAACTCAGCGAAAATGAAATCATCGCTTTAGTTCCGGTAGTAGTGCCGGATAAGAGCGATTTTGTGATAGCTACGGCAAAATCACTTGACTCCATAACGGACAAAAAATCACATTCAACTTTCAATTCTCAATTCTCAACTCAAAAACTTCAGGGAAAAGCCGGAGGCGAATTCCGATTATTGAAATGGCAGATTATTTTTCCATTGCTATTGGAAAATAAAGGTTCGTCTTTTAACAGGAAATATTTTGTACAACAGATATTTTCAAAAGTTGCGGCAAGGTATAACGTAGATATTCTATTATTACTTGGTTTTTTCAATAAAGAATCGGAAATCGAGAAATTAGATAAGGAACTGAAAAATATTATTAGTCGGCTTTTTGATGAATTACAAGAAAAACAATCGAATAAAGGCACAGGACAATACTTTGATTTATTTGAATTAATCCGTAAGGCTGTAAACAAAAACATAAAACTTACATCGGAACAAATAAAACTAATTCGTATTCAATTGTCGGATAATAATCTTTGCAGAAAAATCATTTCACAATTCGGCGAAACGGAACTGACGAAACTTTTTATCTTATTTTATCCGAAGGTTTCGAAGGAAGTTCTGACATTTCTGAAAAATCTGGATAGCATTTTCAGGGATAAAAACCTTCTAAACAAAAGCGGTTCCGGGTTCAACAAGCAAAAATGGAATATACTGTTATCACAACCGGAAAGTAATTATTTCAATTTCAACAAAATTGTATATTCCATTTTAGAGGAAGCGGAAGCACTTTATGAAATTAGTCGTTTTGAATTATTGCTCGCATTTTTAGATGAGAAAACAGTTTATAATTTATCTTACAATACAAAGAAAGTCATAGAGGAATTATACCGTAAAGAAAAACAACAATGGATTAAACTTATCATAGAATCTACAACTGAAGAGGATAAACAACAATTAATACAAAAATTTGCCTCTCAGGAATCGCCTTTCATAAAATCCTACCTGCAAACAATGGATGATTGTTTTACCGGAAATAAAACCTTTGCTAATAACTTTTCTATCATAAAATGGCGTATTATTTTCAACGTATTTATCGGTTCTCGAAAGATACAATTTAACAAACGGCACTTTATCCGATATTCATTGCAGGAAATTGCCGCCCATTACGGATTGTCATTACAGGAAATTTTAAAGTATTGTATGGAAAATTTCAAACGGAATCAGGCAAAAGAAACACAGGAAATAATCCGAATTATTACAGAATTAGCTCAGGAAAACACCAGAAAGGATGTTTCTTTTCAACAAGTTGAGCCTGAATTTACAATTAATCTGAAAGAACAACTGAAAGTTTACGGTAAAAAAGAAGAAGTATTGCTAGAAAAGTTAGAGCAACAAACAAAATACATTGAATATATCCGGAATATTCTCGGAATTACCCTTCAATTACGCGATTATATTACCAACGAACTTAAATTAACATTCGACAATTTGAAATTATTACAGATTATTTTAGGTTTATCCGGGTCGTACGCCGCATTGAGTCGGGTTGATATATTGGAAAGAATATTAAGAAATGTTTCTTTGCAATTACCTTATAAACATAAACAGTTGCTTTGGAATAAATTGATAGAATTAAGTAGGAACAATAAATTGCTGATGCAAGTTATAAAACGACAAAATGGTTTTACGGATAATTCCGAAATGAAAAATAAGAATAATCAAGAGAATCAAATTCTTATTAAAGAAGAATTAAAACTTAAGGAGATGGAAAAAATGATGAACGACCAAACAGACTCTGTTTTTGTAAACAATGCCGGAATGGTATTATTGTCTCCGTTTATTCAGCGGTTATTCACAATGTTGGAATTTACCGAAGAAAACAAATTCAAAAACAAGGAAGCACAAATAAAAGCTATTTATCTGCTTCAATACGCTGTATTCGGAAAAACAAATTTTCCGGAACATGAGTTAATGCTTAATAAAATTCTTATGGGATTGAAAATTTCGGAAACGGTTCCCCTAAATACGGAACTGTCACTGTATGAACAGGAAACCATAGACTCTATGCTTAAATCCGTATTGCAACATTGGGATAAACTGAAAAACACCGGTATTGAAGGTTTCAGGGAATCCTTTCTGCAACGTGAAGGAAAATCAGAAGAAAAAGAAGATGCTTACATTCTCACGGTCGGAGACAAACCGTATGATATGCTTTTAGATTCAATTCCATGGAATTTTAGATTGATTAAATTCCCCTGGATGGAAAAGCGGATGGAAGTGAAGTGGAGGTGATTAGATATTAGATATTAGATATGAGTTATGAGAGATGAGTGGTTAAAATTGATATTTTATGAAAACACAAGTAAAACAACGGGAAAGTGTATCGCATGTGATACAAAGTAAAACAAGAGCCGGCAGGCAGGCTCCGACAGAGCAGATTTTGCAAAGTTATTCAATTGAAAGTGGAAAGGGGAAAGGGGAAAGTTTGCAACAACAAGAAAACTCTCTTTCACCTTTCACCTCTCACCCTTCACCTGAAAAATCCCTTTCACCTAACAAAACTGGTCTGCCAGATAAGCTGAAAACAGGAATAGAAAATCTTTCCGGTTACAGTATGGATGATGTAAAGGTGCATTACAATTCCCCTAAACCCGCACAACTTCAAGCCTTAGCCTATACACAAGGCACCGATATTCATGTTGCTCCCGGACAGGAGAAACACCTTCCTCACGAAGCCTGGCATGTGGTACAACAAATGCAAGGACGGGTACAACCTACAATGCAATTGCAGGGAGTGAATGTTAACGATAATGAAGGGTTGGAGAAGGAAGCGGATGTGATGGGTGGAAAATATCAGTTATCAAATTCTTTACAAAGCCCAGCTCATTTAATTTTTTTTAATAAATCAACATCTTCTATATTACAAAGAAAATTGGGTTTTGAATACGAAATCGGAAGTATTAAAATACAACGTTGGAACCTCTTTACAGGATGGTATAATCCTCCAAAAGGGATAGTAATTAGTAATCGAAATGGATATAGTATTACTACGGACGAATATCAAGATCAAGCAGATTTAGAGATTATAATTAATCCCATAAATGAAGAAAATCAAGAAGAAAGAAATAATTTAATTACTAATGTAATTCCTGATATTACTAATGTTCTTACTTCTATAATTAACACTTCTAATGGAGATTGGGTTAAAGCAAATGATATTCCTGCTTTGAACGGGTGGAAATGGAATCGATTTTTAGCTGAATATAACTTAGCTGGAACACTTGGACAATTACAAATGACAGGTGGTATTTCAATGAATAGACTTTTTAATTTTATTTCTGGACAACTAGGAACTAATTATGTAGCAACTCTCAATAATCATGATTTAGAAGAAAGTATAACTATAGTTGTATTAACTGATTATGTGGAAAATCCAATAGCAACAGAATCTTTAGGCCAAATTAATGCAATTAACCATTTTGATGGCCTTGCTCTTCCATTAAAACAACAATTAGCGGCTATTATAGCCCTAATCACTAGAATTCCATATGCCTTATATACAAACATGAATGTAGCTCCATATCCTAAAGGAGCTGCGGGCAACTTTCTGGCAAGAACTGATTTTTCTAAATTAATGATGCTTTTACCGAATGAAGTAAAAGAATTAATAACTCCTGAACGGATAACAACATTGGTATTAGCAACAATTAATCACCTTTTAGCTGATGCAGATGATATTCCAGATTTAAATGAAGAATCCCGTGTTATTCCTATAGGATATCTGTTTTCAGGCCAAGATTTGGGTTATGACTTGACTATCCATGATTGGATACATGCAATTACTCCTACTAACGTAGGTATTCAAGGACAAGATTTACTAACGAAGAACCATTATCCTGGGACGGCTCAACAAAAAACATGGTTAGAATCTTTAGGAGGATATGGAAATAAAGTTGATGAGGAAAATAAACCTATCTTTGAATTTAGAACTCTAGACCCTCATAAGATTATTAAAGTAAACAATCTTGCCATACAAATACAAAAATTAATTAATTATTTCAATTTTAATCAATAAATTTCATTGAATCAATCATTTATTTAGATTATGTCTAAGTCGGCTTTATTAAAGTTTAAACTATTGAAAAACTAAATAAAAATTGACCGCACTTACATCAAATTCGGAGGCTGGCGAGAAGCTTTTCACTGCGGTATTCTTTCTGCCGGATTAAATGAGAATACACGGAAAATCATTTCTCACTCTCCCAAACGTTCTTTGACATCTTACTTTTTCTTCGGCAGACGTACAAAGTCCACAACGCCGAGTCGTCTTAAGAAAGCCCGCGACATTCGGAATGTAAGGCGGCTCACTTCAATGGAAGCGCTGCGAATCTTGCTTTCGTCCTGTTCCCGCCGACTTTTGGCGGTAAGCGAAAAGGTTCCGAAATCATTGAAACAAACACTGTTGCCGTTGCGCAGTTCTTTAATAGTTTGCTCAATAAGCATATCAGCAACCAAGCGTGCTTCAAATTTCGAAATGGTCGTATGCTGTGCGGCCTGCTCCGCAAGTTCGTCCAAAAACACAGTCCGGTTGTTCATTATACGAGGATATAAACCCGTTTTCTTTTTGCCTTCAGGATTCATATTATCCTGTAAGTCATCCATACGATAATAAATAGACATAATCAATAAAACAGATAAAGAGTTAAACAATAAACAAATGACAATTAACCGTAATAGCCGGTTATATTAAACAAAACACAAAGCTACAATAAATTTATATACTGTACAATATATTTATATTATATCGTACAGTATATTATCAATGTGTTGTACGATATAATATAAATATACAGCTTTGCTTTTGACTTAATGTAAGTTACCGATCTATTTAAAGAAATATAGAAAGCACTAAAAATATAGAGTAAATAATTCCGTGCTAAACTTAGAAAGAAGATATAAAATAAACAACATGCAAGAACACATAACCTATTTTAATACGTTGCTTCATACTGCCTTTGCCTATTACTTAGGCAGCAGTTACGAAATTACCGAGATAATACCTCCCAAAAGCAACCGGCTGAGTATGCTTTGGGAAGAAGGACAAACAGTTTCTCCGGAAGAGCAAATTGTAATTCTTTTGGCTCTTATGCCTCATATCAGTCCCGAAACATTAGATTTATTCTTTATACAGCACAAAGAGCTCGACCGTCATTATACGGAATTCGGCGGATGGAAGGGAACATCGCACGGCGGATTTCTGCCTACGGGTCAAACAGCGGCATTTTTGCTAACTGTATTAGCAAAAATAAGTGAAAACGGAAAGTTGAAAGGTGAAAGTTTGCAACAACAAGAAAACTCTCTTTCGCCTTTCAACTCTCCCCTTCCAATTTTAAACTTATTCGGCAAAGAGCATTGGTTTTATAAAAAAAACATCCTCCGTCTGGAAGGTCAAGGTGAAGGCGAGCCTTTTCTGAGTGGGAAATTGGTAGTTTCGGATGAGATTCTGGCAAAAGTCCATGGACAAGAATACGAACCCGAATATAACTCAAACTTTCCGGCAAAGAAGATTACTACGCTTTTGGAGTGGGATGATTTGGTGCTGCCCTATAATCTGAGGGAAGAATTGGATGATATTATCTGTTGGATAGAACATCAACAAGAAATTAGAGAGAAATGGGGGCTAAATAAAATTGTCAAACAAGGTTATCGTTGTTTATTATACGGTCAGCCCGGGACAGGTAAAACACTTACAGCTACCCTACTCGGCAAACAAAATAATATGGATGTCTATCGCGTGGATTTGTCGATGATTGTTTCCAAATATATAGGCGAAACCGAAAAGAACTTAGCCAAAATTTTTGATAAAGCCGAACATCAGAACTGGATACTCTTTTTCGATGAAGCGGATGCATTGTTCGGCCAACGTACCGACACCCAATCTTCCAACGACCGTCATGCCAATCAGGAGGTGGCTTATTTATTACAGCGTATTGAGGATTTTCCGGGAATTGTGATTCTTGCAACCAATCTGAAAGAAAATATTGATGAAGCCTTTTTCCGTCGCTTTCAGTCGTCTCTATATTTTCCTATCCCGGACGAACGCTTGAGGTATAAGCTTTGGCGAAATATGCTTCCAAAGGAATGGTTGCCAGAAGATTCGGAATCGTTTATCCGCCATGCAGCATCTTATAAATTATCAGGGGGAAGTATGGTAAACGCAATACAAAATTGCGCCATAAAACTACATGGGAAGAATTCGCCGGTATTAACCGAAGAAATTCTAAAGCAGGCTTTGTTAAGAGAACAGCAAAAGGAAGGAAAGGTGATAAGTGATGAGAGATGAGTTATAAATGTAGAGAATCGGAATTTTATTTCTATTGATTATTATTCTGTTGGTTGTACGTAATATTTTCTGTTTTTACAGTAAATCCGTAATCAATTCGGATTCGTACTTTTTTCTCTTGTACAAATTTCTCCCGACGGAAGGAATATTTATTACTTCTATATTTAAAAATCAATAAGAAAAAATTGTCCCTAAATATTTTTTGTACTTATATTATTTTGTATTTTAGGTAGAAAAGAGCAATACACATCGTAGTCATCATCAGGAATTTTATTTTTCAGAAATATTCTAAGATTATCCAAAACATTATATTCATTTTCAGTTATACATATTGAAAGAAAAAAACTTGGAGGGGTTTCGTAATAAAAATATGCTTTCTTATAATTATCGTATTCTATGGGAAAGTAACAACCGACGAAAGGATCTTCTTTTAATGCACACATATCCAATTGAATTGTTCTTTGTGTTACATTAAATCCGAGTTCATCAATACATCGTTCAACAATATCTTTTGTTTTTACAAAATCATGTTTCCTCAACAAAGAATCTATCAATCGATAGCGAGCCAAAGCAAATTTGTTTTGAGACATATATGAAACACATTATTGTATTTTTAATAAATAGTAAATTTTCGCAGCAACAGATTAAAATTTATCATATAAAATTGTATGATTGTGATAAAATATAAAATAATTAGCAAAGCTATAAAATTTATAGTAATATACAGCCTAAAGTCAAGGGTTATCGTTCTCCTTTACTGTACGGCAAATTTCTGATAAGTGGCTATTTGCTATTCTTGGGAACAAATAATCTTTATTTTTGTGTTTTCCATCGGAGAAAATTCGCCAAACCAAGTATTGGAAATTCGGAATTTATAGCTCGGAATTCTCATATTTCTCCCAAATATCGGGGCGTAATTCTTTGGTCTTCTTGATTGATTCTTCCATTCGCCATTTCTCTATTTCGGCATCATTACCGGAAAGAATAATATCCGGTACTTTCATTCCGTCATAAACAGACGGACGCGTATATATAGGAGGAGAGAGTAATCCGTCTTGAAATGAATCTGTTAACGCACTTGTTTCATCATTTAGTACGTCGGGTATTAATCTTATGATAGCATCCGCAATGACCATAGAAGCTAATTCTCCTCCGGTAATTACATAATCCCCAATGGATAATTCCATTGTGAAATATTTATCCCGTAACCTTTGATCAATCCCTTTATAATGTCCGCATAAGATTATTATATTTCCTTTTAATGAGATATAATTCGCTGTCTTCTGATCAAATAGCTTTCCATCCGGAGTGGTATAAATTATCTCATCATATTTTCGTTCCGAAATTAACTTTTCTATTAAATCGGCAATTGGTTGAATCATCATGACCATTCCGGCTCCCGGTCCGTATGCATAATCATCAACTCTTTTGTGCTTATTTATTGTGTAATCGCGGATATTATGAATATGTATTTCCACAAGATTATTTTCCTGCGCCCTTTTAATTATCGACTGATTGAAAGGTCCGTTAAACATTTCCGGAAATATGGTAAGAATATCTATTCTCATATTATGATTTTAATTTGGGCAAAGATAAAAAAATCCTTAGACTTAGAAAGTGGATATTAAACTTAGAAAGTTTAATGAATCTTTACTAAACGGCACAATTTAATATTCTTTGCAATATATTATAAATGTTTAATTAAAATTTATTGTTATGAATAATTCAAATAGTTGGTTTAATCTGCACCAGCCTATGTTAGAAAATCAAATTTATCATATTTTTAATCAAGGTAACAATGGGGAAGTAATTTTTAAAAATAAGGAGAATAAAAATTATTTTAAAAGTAAATTATACAAATATATTAGTCCTTTCGCTGATGTTCTTGCTGAATGTTTGATGAGTGATCATTATCACTTGTTAATAAGGATAAAACCATATAAAGAAGTTGCGGAACATGTACATAAAGTAAAGGGATTATATCAAGTTATAAAACGCCACAAAGCTATCGGTAAGCGAAATGAAATCAGTATTATAATTAGTGAAATGTTACGTAGATGTTTTATGTCATATGCTAAAGCTTTCAATAAAATGTACAATAGATTAGGAAGTCTTTTCAGGAAAAATTTCAGAAGAAAATTAATAACATCTGAAAAATATTTGAAGAATATTTGGATATACATTCATAAGAATCCGCAGAAACATAAATATATAGAAGATTATAGAAAAAGTAAATCAAGTAGTTATTCAAATTACCTACACAGTAATATCAAAAATTTATACATCAAAATGATTTTCAATAAAATATTTATTAATATAGATTTATATATAAAAAATCATGAACAATATATACAAAGTAATGATGATGATATTGTTATAATAGAGTGACAAATATTTTGTGTTTGATGTAGTTTAGGAATGTTTATTTATAATAAAAATTACTACTTTTGCAACTGGTTATTTTAAAAGTAGATAAATCATATTTACTTCTTATATAATTAATTAAATAAAATAATTATAATGAAACAATTAATTGAATGCGTTCCTAATTTTAGTGAAGGTAATGATATGACAATCATTGCCAAAATTACTGATGTTATAAAAGCTGTTGACGGTGTAAAATTATTAGATGTTGATCCGGGGAAAGCAACGAATCGTACGGTTGTTACCTTTGTAGGCGAACCAGAAGCGGTTTGTGATGCGGCTTTTAAAGCAATCAAACTCGCCGGCGAACTAATAGACATGAGTAAGCATCATGGCGAACATCCCCGTTTCGGTGCAACAGATGTTTGTCCGCTCGTTCCTATTTCTAATATAACTATGGAAGAAACAGTTAACTATGCCAGAAAATTAGCAAAAAGGGTTGGTGAAGAACTTGAGATACCGGTTTATTGTTATGAATTTGCAGCTCAAGAAGAAAAACGTAGAAATTTAGCGAATTGCAGAGCCGGAGAATATGAAGGATTGAAAGAGAAACTTTCTAATCCGGCATGGAAACCGGATTTCGGACAGAATTCTTTTACTGATAAGGTTGCAAAGACCGGTGCAACTGCAATAGGTGCCAGAAACTTTCTTGTTGCATATAATATAAATTTAAATACAACATCTGTAAGAAGAGCGAATGCCATCGCATTTGATGTCAGAGAGAAAGGAAGAGAAAAACGTGAAGGAGATTCATTAACAGGCAAAATTGTAAAAGATGAGAACGGCAATAAAGTATATATTCCAGGCACTTTAAAATCTGTTAAAGCAATAGGTTGGTATATCGAAGAATATGGAATCGCTCAAATTTCAATGAACTTAACTGATATCACAATTACCTCTGTGCATGAAGCTTTTGAAGAAGTTAGTAAAAAAGCCGATATAAGAGGCATCAGAGTTACAGGTTCCGAATTAGTCGGCCTGATACCGCTTCAAGCTATGCTTGATGCCGGAAAATATTTTCTAAAAAAACAACAACGCTCTATAGGTATCTCGGATGATGAAATAATTAAGATAGCGATTAAATCTTTAGGACTTGATGAACTTTATAAATTTGATCCGAAAAAGAAAATTATTGAGTATCTGCTTGAGGAAGACGCTTCTAAAAAGCTTATTGATATGAATCTAAAAGCTTTTGCCGAGGAAACTGCAAGTGAATCTCCTGCGCCAGGTGGCGGCTCAATTTCCGCTTATATGGGTGCTTTAGGAGTAGCTCTCGGTACTATGGTTGCAAACTTGTCGGCACACAAACGCGGCTGGGACGACAGATGGGAAGAGTTTTCAAAATGGGCTGAAAAAGGGAAATTTTATCAAGACCAATTAATTAAGATGGTCGACGAAGACACAAACGCTTTTAATAAAATTATGGATGCATTTTCACTTCCCAAGTCTAATGAGAATGAGAAAATGATTCGAACAAAGGCTATTCAAGAAGCTACAAAGTATGCTATTGAAGTGCCATTGAAAGTTATGGAACTTTGTTGTGATTCAATGGAAGTGATGAAAGCTATGGCAGAAACAGGAAATCCTAATTCTATTTCAGATGCCGGTGTCGGTACTTTGGCTGCAAGAGCCGGAGTGCGCGGCGCATATTTAAATGTAAAAATCAATGCCGCTTCTTATGACGATAAAGCTTTTATTGAAGAAACTCTTGAAAAAGCACGTATTATTAATGAGACAGCTGAGATAAAAGAAATAGAGATTATAAAAATTGTAGATAAAACTTTATAGCTTTAATGTAAAATTATATCAATGAATTGTATTAGGAGGTTATCTTTTAGATAACCTTTTTTTGTGGGTTTATATTTATATATTTTGAGAATATTCATAGTCCGGTTCAATAATTTGGAATTAATTATTCTTTCTAAGTTTAGAAGTATCTCTCAAAATATAAACATTAACAAAAATCATTTGAAAAATACTTATGTTTAATATTTAATTATAAGTCGTTAATTTCATATTATAAACCGACACAACAAACTAATGAACAGTAAAATAAAATAAAATAGAAATATTTTTTCAAAAAAGTTGCTGTTTTTGTAAAAAGTATTATCTTTGCACGTCCTTAATGATAGGTAGCCGGATCGGTAGTTCAGTTTGGTTAGAATACATGCCTGTCACGCATGGGGTCGCGGGTTCGAGTCCCGTCCGGTCCGCTGAATTAAATTTAACAAATTACAGCTAAAACCTACAAATTTATTTTGTAGGTTTTTTTATTCCCTTTGAACAGAGCTAAAAGTTATAAATTATACAAAAAACCCACATCATCTGTAACCTAAACAAATGTATATAATAGACCAAAAATTATATGCTTTCTAATTAATGATAAAACTTAGAAAGCTGTATGTTCAAATCCTTAATTCTTATTATTCTTTCCAACCAAAAGGATGTTCAGCAATAGGCAGTTTTGCCAATGGATGATAATCATCTTTTAAGCCGACCGGGACGGAATTACGTATATTATAAACAATATTCAATGAAGTACGCGCATCATCAAGCCCAAAGCCTTCACCCGCAATTATTTTTTTATAACTCAATGTATGTAAATCTTCGAAACCTTTACTAAACTCAAACTCATTGCCATTAATATTAATGACACGATAAGTCCTCAAATTATTTTCCAATGCAGACTTAGGAAGTGTATCTGCATTTATACTTAGAAAGTAACGAACCCGCGCTTTTTTAAATTCCAGATAACCTGCTACTCTATCATGAGTACTTACATGAACAACATTAGACTCAACATCACCAAAAATCCATGCCAACATATCATAAAAATGAATACCAATATTTGTAGCAACGCCTCCACTCTTATGCACATCCCCTTTCCAACCAGCATAATACCAATAACCACGCGAAGTTATATAAGTTAATTCGACATCATATTTTTTATTCTCACTACTTTCTAAAACCTTATTTCGTAAAGCAATAATTGAAGGATGAAGCCGTAATTGTAAAATTGTATTAATTCTTCTACCGGTATTCTGCTCAACTTCTTTCAACACATCAATATTCCAAGGATTCAAGACAATAGGTTTTTCACAAATTACATCTGCGCCTAAACGAAGACCATAACGAATATGAGCATCATGTAAATAATTCGGAGTACATATTGATACATAATCTATTTTATCACCTTTGCCGATATATTTAGTACAATGCCTGTCAAACAACTCTTGTTCGGTAAAAAAAGATGCTTTAGGAAAGTAAGAATCAATTATACCTACACTTTCCGATTTATCGTATGCGGCAACAAGCTCATTATTTGTTTCCTTTATTGCATTCATATGTCGCGGAGCAACATAGCCGGCAGCACCTATCAAAGCAAATTTTTTCTTCATACTTTCAGATTTTTGCAAATGTAAGAAATTTCATAATAAATTACTTGTAAGTAAAATCATGAAATTTTCGTTTGTTTTTTCTTTTTTATTTTATAAACGATGTAATAAATCATCAATGATGTAATTAAGCCTAATATAAGCCCTACGCCATCTGCGATTATATCATTGAAACTAAAAGTTCTATATTTAAGAAAATGTTGAACAAATTCCATTATTATGCCAACTAATAAGCCAATAAATATCCAAATCCATTTGTTTATCTTTTTAAATGCGAACATAAAAAAAGCCCAAGGAAAAAACATTAAAGCATGAATAATATAGTCGGCACGAATCGGTAAACGCGTAGCTATTTTTATTTTTGACAGATTGCTTACCGGAATCACAAGTAAAGTTATTATTGATACTATATAAATAGTAAACAATATTATATAAATATTCTTTTTTAGAAAATTCTTCACTTATTTTTAGATTAGGTTTTCTTATACCTTTTGTACATTTTCGAACAATTACTGCAATAGTAATCGTCATTAAGCATAGTACCACATTCGCATACCCAGGCAATTTGTTTTGCCGGAACCCCGGCTACCAGCGCATGAGCCTTTACATCTCTTGTAACTACTGCTCCTGCAGCTACCATAGCGTTTTCACCAATGGTATTACCACAGACAATTGTTGCATTTGCACCTATAGTAGCACCTCTTTTAACAAGGGTTTTTGCATATTTTTTATCGACAGGAAATAAAGAACGCGGAGTTAACACATTGGTAAAAACACAAGAAGGCCCGCAGAAGACATTCTCCTCTAATTCAACACCTTCGTAAACAGAAACATTATTTTGAATTTTTACATTATTTCCGATCTTTACATTATTTCCAATATTAACATTTTGTCCTAAAACACAATTATCTCCTATTTCGGCTCCTTTTTGAATATGACAAAAGTGCCAAATTTTAGTATCTTTTCCAATTTTCACATCCTCATCTATGTAGCTTGACTCGTGAACATAAAAATCTTCTTTCATATCATTATTAACTTAATTAATATTTGGAATTTCTGCAATCAAATCAAAATAATCTGCATCGGTAATTAAAACATCGTAAAACTCACCAATTTCCAGATTATTTTCGGAAAAAACTATCACCTCATTATCTACTTCAGGAGAATCAAATTCGGTACGGCCAATATAATAATCATTTTCCTTCGAATCAATAATAACTTTCATAATGCTACCTATTTTTTCTTGATTCTTCTTTAAAGAAATATCTTGTTGAACTTCGAGTAGCCTATCTTTTCGTAACTGCTTCACTTCATCCGGTACATCGTCGAGCATATCCGCAGCAGCAGTTCCTTCTTCACTTGAAAATGTAAAAACCCCTACTCTATCAAATTGCGATTCTTTTACAAACTCAACCAATTCTTCAAATTCTTCTTCAGTTTCTCCCGGAAAACCTACAATAAAAGCAGTTCGAATTGCAATATCGGGAACAATTTCCTTAATTCTTTTCACCAAAGCAATTGTTTCTTCTTTATTAATATTCCTCTTCATCCTCTTAAGAATCGGAGAACTGATATGTTGTAAAGGAATATCTAAATATTTACATACATTAAGGAACTCATTGAAAATCTTTATAAAATCCTCGTTAATTTCATTGGGATGCGCATAATGCAATCTTATCCAAGAAAATCCTAATCCGGAAATCTTTTGAACAAGATTTCGTAACTCTATAGATTTATATAAATCTAATCCATAATATGTGAGGTCTTGAGAAATAAGTATTAATTCCTTAACACCTTTATCCACCAAAAATTTAGCTTCAGATAAAATATCTTCTTTGGTTCTTGAAATATGTTTACCTCTGATAAGCGGAATAGCACAAAAGGCACATTTTTTATTACAGCCTTCAGCAATTTTAAGATAAGCATAATGATTCGGGGTTAAAACCAATCTTAAAACTTTGTCATCAGCAAAGTTTTTACTTTCATTTACTATAGACTTAGAAAGTGTTTCTATGTTATTTACTCCGAACCAACCATCAACTTCAGGAATGGCTTCTTGTAACTCTTTTTTATTACGTTCAACCAAACAACCGAAAACATATAATTTACTAAGTTTATAACGTTTGTCATTTTTAATTCGGACACAATCTAAAATTGTATCTACAGATTCCTCCTTCGCATCAAGAATAAATCCGCAAGTATTAATAATAGCTATATCGGCTTTATCTATTGATTCAAAAGTAACTTGTAAGCCATAGTTATCAAGTATTCCGGCAAGTTTTTCAGAATCAACTACATTTTTAGAACAACCCAATGTTATTACTGATACTTTCATGATTTCAAATCCAATTTAAAATTTATTTCACTTTCTAAGTTTAATATCTTAAAACCAATTATCACTTTCTAAGTTTAGCAAAATCGTTTTTTCTAAGCTTAAACCTCTTTATCTTTGTTAATCTTTTTCTTTCAATTCTTTTATATCTACTTTCTAAGTCTATAGTAAATTTAAAATTGTCAAAAAACCTTTTTAATTTTCATCTAATTCCAGATCTACAAATTCAAATGCAACTTTATGCTTACCATCAACCGGATGGTAAGATTTTGCAACGACTTTCCATTGTTCAAAATCAATTTTGGGAAAATAAGTATCGGCTTCAGGAGAATCTTCTACAAAAGTTAAATATAATTTATTAGCTAAAGGAAGAAATTGGCGATAAATCGAAGCGCCTCCCATGATAAATACTTCATTATCATCAGCGGTTAACTTCAAGACATCATCAATGGAATAAGCCATTTCACAAGCTTCAAACTTTTCATCATGATTATCTGTTATCACGATATTCCTTCTATTCGGCAAAGCACCTTTCGGAAGTGAAAGAAAAGTATTTCTTCCCATAACAACAGTATGTCCTGTAGTAAGATGTTTAAATCTTTTCATATCATCCGGCAGAGACCATAAAAGCTGATTCTTATAACCAATGGCGTAATTATCTTTTGCAATGGCAACAACTATTGATATATTATGCATACTTTCTAAGTTTATTTAAAAAAACAAGATGTTCGGAAGCTATAAACTTCCAAACATCTTGGTAAAAACATATATTATTTTTTAATAACCGAAAATTTCTTCTAATTGAAGTTCTTGTACCGTGCCATATTTTTTCAATTCTCCAAAATTAATTGTAGATTTATCACCAATAATCATATATTTGTATGATTTGCCGGCAACATAACTATTGAAGAATTTTTCAAATTCGCTTATCGGCATATTTTTTACTTTTTCATAAGTATCTTTACGGTAATCATAATCGATTCCTAATCTTTTAAGGCTTAACCAATTGAAGAAAATATTGGATTTTACTATTCTCTCCGTATTAATCCTTTTAACAATAGCATCTTTGGATAATTCATACTGAGTTTCAGATAATGGCATCTTATTCATAAGATCCGTCATAGCATCCGCAGCGGTTTTTAATTTATCCGATTGTGTACCGACAAAACAATATATTGAATTAAAATCGTCTTTTTTATTCGGTGAGTTTATTGATGCCATAGAAGAATAAGCAAGTGAACGGGCTTCTCTGATTTCCTGGAAAACAATTGAAGATAATCCGCCGCCATAGTATTCGCCGAATAATGTCATATAAGGAAAATCGGCAACATTAAATTTATCGGCTCTGCTAACCATCAGTAAATTCGATTGAACCATTTTATAGTTTACAAAAAAGATTTCATCTTTATTGATATCGAGTTTATCAAATCTTTTTTCGGCAGGAAATTTCTTTAATTGATTATTTACAGTATGTTTGGTTTTTATATTCTTCTGTACTTCCGGTTGATTTTTAGGTCCGTAATAAAATACTAAATGTTCATAATTTGTAAGATCCTTGATTATATCAACGAGTTCATTAGGATCAATATTTCTTAATTCGGCTTCAGAAATTAAATAAGTTGACGGATTATTCGGACCATACATACCATAACTACGCATTGCGCGCCATAAAATATTACTAGGATCCAATTTATCGTTTTCACGTCTCTTAATCAAACCGTCAACATAATTATTATAAGCTTCCTGATCAACCTTTGCATGTTTTAAAATATGTTCCAACAATTCAATTGCTTCATTAAACTTATCTTCCATACCGGAAATATAAACGTAACTCATATCATTTCCGGGAACAACGGAAAATCTCAAAGCGAGTTTATACAATTCTTGTTGCAATTGTTCTGCAGTATATTTATCAGTTCCTAAATATTGCAAATAATCAATTGCTATAGGAATTTTAAGATCATTAAATTTACCGGCTTCGAAAATATAATAAAGCTGGAAAATTCTATTAGTAGTATTTTTTGTATAATAGAAATCTAATCCGTCTTGTAATTTTTCGCCGTCAATTGCAGTATTATAATCAATAAATACCGGTTTTATATCATTAACTTCAATTGCTGAAATTTCTTTAAAAAATTCCGATTGAGCATCTCTGTTTATAGGTATTGTTGAAATTTCCGGTTTTTCAACACGAACAATGCCGGTTGGTTCACCTGTTCTTTTATATCCAACAATATAATTATTTTTATAATTTTTATTAACGAAATCAACTATCTGTTTTTTCGTAACTTGCGCAAATCTTTCATCATCTCGGAAAACATCAACATAATCTTTATCCATTATAAACTGGCCGATGAATCCGTATGTTCTCGCCATGTTATACTCGTCCTGCGACATCTTGGAGTAACGCGCATTGTTTACTGCTGCTTCAAGCACCCAATCTTCGAAATCACCTTTCTTTATTTTATCAAGCTGTTCGAAAAGAAGATCTTTCGCTTCATCCAAAGTTTGTCCGTCACGAGGCTGTGCATCAAAGTAATGAACAATATAATCTTTAAGAGCCCAATCATATGAAGATGCATCAAGAACTTTTTGCTGTTGATTAAGGTTTATATCAATTAATCCGCATTTTCCATTTGTTAGAATTTTATTGACAGCACTAATGATTATATCATTATCACCTTCATTTTCAAATCTAAACACTATTGATATTGATTCTGATTCTGGACCGGACACTTCGATAACAATGGGTTCGGTGATCGGTTCTTCTTTAATAATTTGTTTTTCTGGAAGTTCTCTTTTTTCGAGTTGACCGAAATGTTTGCTTACAAGTTTTATGGTTTCGTCAAGATTAATATCTCCTGAAAGCGCAACCGCCATATTATTAGGGACATAAAATGTTTGATGAAAAGTTACAATATCTTTCATTGACGGAAATTTCAAATGTTCGGGATAACCGATAACGTCTCTGCCGTAAGGATGATTTGGAAACAAAGCTTCCATCATTATTGTATTCATACGTGAATTGTCCATATCCTGATACATATTAAATTCTTCATAGACAGTTTCGAGTTCGGTATGAAACAACCTTAGAACAATATTTTGGAAACGATCAACTTCAACCATCATCCATTTTTCAAGTTCATTAGTAGGAATTTCATTGATATAGACAGTCATTTCATAAGAAGTTCCGGCATTAGTATTAGAAGCGCCCAAACTAGTAACCATTTTATCATATTCGCTTGGAATTGCATATCCTGCAGCTAAAACGGAAAGGCTATCAATTTGTTTGTATAACATTGCCTGTTCATTCGGATCAGTAGAATTTCTACGAATTTCAAAAAGTTCGGATATTCTATCTAACAAAGCACTTTCTTCTTCCCAATTTGTTGTTCCGAGACGATTAGTTCCTTTAAACATCATGTGCTCAAAATAGTGAGCCAAACCGGTTGAATTCAAATCTTCTGAGGTTGAGCCGGCTTTAACACCGATTAATGTAGAAACACGAGGTTCAACTTCATTTCTCGACAAAAAGACTGTAAGTCCGTTGTCAAGTTTATAAATTCTCGATTGAGTAGGATCATTGGTAACATACTCGTAAGTATAACCGTTAGAATCGACAGCAGTTTTAACTTCATAAGCGGATTTTTTTCCGCAAGAAACAAGAATAACTACTAATAAAACGAATGAAAAAATTCTAGTAAGTTTCATATAATTAATTTTAAAATTTATATTAATTCGGGGAATTTTGGAATATTGCCAGTTTCATAAACACCGGAATCTAACTTAGCTTTTACTTTTCCAAAAGCATTTAAAGTGTACTCAACATCTTCTAAAGTATGAGCTGCTGTTGGGATTAATCGAAAGATAATTTCGCCTTTCGGAATAACAGGATAAACAACAATTGAACAGAAAATATTGTAATGTTCTCTTAATTCCAGAGCTAAATTAGTTGCCTCTGAAACACTTCCGTTAAGAAAAACTGGGGTAACGCATGATTGAGTTCTTCCAAGATTAAATCCTCTTTCTCTTAATCCCGATTGTAATGCGTTAACAATCTTCCATAAGTTTTCCTTTAATTCCGGCATATTACGAACCATTTCAAGTCGTTTCAGTGCTCCTATAGTCATAGGCATAGGCAAAGATTTGGCGTATATTTGTGACCTCATATTGTATTTTAGAAAATCGATGATATATTTATCTGCAGCAACAAAAGCGCCGATTCCGGCAAAAGATTTTGCAAAAGTACCGAAATAAACATCTATTTGATCTTGAACGCCATAATGTTCTCCTGTACCTGCACCTGTTGCGCCCATAGTACCTAAACCATGCGCATCATCAACCAAAAGTCTGAAATTATATTTTTTCTTTAATTCGGCAACGCCTTTTAAATTACCGACGGCACCCGACATTCCGAAAACACCTTCGGTTATAACAAGAACACCGCCGCCTTGTTCATCAGCTAAACGAGTTGCATTAATCAAACGTTTTTCTAAGCTTTCCATGTCATTATGCGCATAACTAAAACGTTTAGAATTTGTCATACGCATTCCGTCAATAATACAAGCATGTGCTTCCGCATCGTAAACAATAACATCACGACCACGTTTATCACACAGGCAATCAATAATTGAAGTCATTCCCTGGTAACCGAAATTCAAAAGGTATGCCGCTTCTTTTTGCTCAAATGCAGCAAGTTCATTTTCGAGTTGAATATGATATTTTGTTTGTCCAGACATTGCTCTGGCACCCATCGGATAAGCCATTCCATATTTCTCACACGCTTCGGCATCCGCTTTTCTAACTTCCGGATGATTAGCTAAACCTAAATAATTATTAATACTCCATACCAGGCGTTCCTTACCGTTAAACATCATACGGGGACCAAGTTCACCCTCTAATTGAGGAAAAATAAAATAGCCTTCTGCCATTTTTTGATATTGTCCTAACGGACCAGCATCTTTTGAAAATTTGTCAAATAAATCCATATATAATTATTTTTTACAATCTGCAAAGATAGCTTTTTTAAATTAAGAATTATGGGTTAAAAATTAAGATTTTTTGAAATAAAATTTATTATTAAAACGAATGTATTACTTCGTATTTATAAATAAGATAAAAAGCTGTTTTAGATAATAATATACAATCAATGCTTCACTTACTCACTAACAACAAACTTCCTAATGAACTTCTTTTCATTATTCCGGATAACCAAAATATAAATACCCCGCGATAAACCAGATACATTATACTTATACCGATAGACCCGTTCG
>JAISNV010000016.1 GCA_031276035.1 Bacteroidales bacterium
AAATATTTCTCCAAATAATTACGCTCTAAAAAAGCCATATTGATTATAGTTTAAATTTCCGATTTACTACACTGAATGTAGTAAACTGCAAATTTAAACTTTTTTCTTGTGCAAATTATAATTTCATGATTTATTTTCAACAAAAGACAACATCTTGCTTTTTACTTGATTTAAACGAAACTCTGCATCGAATTATTTTCAAAATAAAAATCTTCAGTGCAAATTTTCAATTTCAAATCAATATATAGGGCAAGGTGCAAGTATCTATATATAGATACTTGCACCTTGCCCTATATATAATATTTACAATCAGAATGATTTTTTGCTTGAAAAAAATTGTAACTTTGCACCTAAGTCATTTGTAGCCATTTCTGCTCCAAGTGAAGACAAAACACGTACTTTGACAATCGTTACCAAATCATTACTTAAAGATGATTTAAATGGAGAAACAAATTCATTATCAGATTTTTGCAAAGATAAGTTCTGTCCCCTGCGAGGACACTTGGCACAGAGAATTACGCAAAAAGTGATTCTCTTTTTTTATGCTGTATTTGAACGGTTTTACTGGGTTTAAGACGAGTTGTGTAAATCAGGATATATAGACCATAAATGTAACAATTGATGTTATTTACTGCCGGTTTAACACATCGGCAAACAATGAATCATCCTTGATACTTCGAGTTATGAAAGATGGAAAACGAAAATATTCGAGCATCGGAATCTCAACGTATCCTATTTATTGAGATTTTTCAGATGAACAAACCCAAACGAAATTACCCTGACAAAAGTTAGATTGAGCGTATTGTTTCCTCGAAAATTACAGAATTTCGGGAGCAATTTCTGAACCTGAAAGCCGAAAACAAAGAATTTACCGCAACATGTCTTATTGAAAAAGGCATAAGTCCGAAAAAATCTGAAACAGTCGGAGACTTATTCCTTTTCCAAATCAAAGTAATTACGGATTATTTGGCATAAAATAAGGACTTGCAGAAATATTCCAGTTCTATGAAAATAAACGCATTGCTGCCGAATGTAATCCGCAAGATGTTTATAATTATGAATGGAATAATTACGAATGTATGATTAGCTATGATGACGATGAAGTTATTAAACTAATTGTAAATTATTTCGGTGTTGATATAGCCTGAACCATTAAGAGTAAATACTGTTATACGAATGTTGTAGGTAATAATAGCAACAGTATTCAAAATATAAATTCCTAAAAGAATTAACTATATTAAAGTTTTAGGAATTTTATTCATCTTTGCAATAAGATTTACAAAGCAACTTATATGCAAAAAATTCAAAGAAAAAGAGAGATTGATAAACTTTCTGTATTGAAAGACAAAAATTTAATAAAAGTAATTACAGGAGTAAGGCGTAGTGGAAAATCAACTCTTTTATTGCAGTTTCAAGAGTTATTGAAAGCAGAAAATCCCTTTGTGTCTATCGTTTCCGTAAATTTGGATTTGCCAGAATTTCGTTTTCTTGCCGAAAAAGGTTGAAAAGAAATTTATGATTATATTCAAAATCTACTTCAAAAAGGTGTAATGAACTATGTTTTTATTGATGAAATACAAAACATTTCCGAATTTGAAAAATTGCTCGAGGGTTTGTTCGTCAATCCCGATGTGGATTTATATGTAACAGGTTCAAATGCCTATCTTTTATCCGGCGAATTAGCAACTTTATTGACAGGTAGGGCGTTTGAAATCAATATTTTGCCTTTTTCATTTGCCGAATATTTGGAATGCACAGACAGATCCGCTAATCCAGACCGCGCATTTGCCGATTTTATGAGTACAGGAGGATTTCCTGAAGCCGTTGGTCTTGCTCAGAATAGCGAAAGTTTTGCATACGAATATTTGAATACTGTTTTTCAAAATATCTACAAAAATGATATACAGAAACGGCATACAATCTATTATGAAACTTCATATAGAGAAGTCGTTCATTTCTTAATTGATAGTATGGGCACTTCTGTTTCCGCGGGAAATATAGCCAAAGTTCTTACTGCAAACGGTAAGAAAATTTACAATAAAACCGTGTCAAAATACATTGACACACTTGTTGAATCCTATCTTTTTTACAAAGTAAACCGCTATGACATAAAAGGAAAACAGCATTTGGCAACACAGCAAAAATATTATCTTGTTGATTTGGGATTGAGATATGCTTTGCTTGGCAAAGAACTTTCGGCAGATGCGGGGCATTTACTCGAAAATGTAATATATCTTGAATTACAACGCCGTGACGAACAAATTTGGATTGGCAAAGCCGATAATCTTGAAGTTGATTTTGTGACAAGAGGCAAAGACGGTTATACAAAGTATATTCAGGTGGCGTTCACGGTAAAAGAGCAAAAAACACTTGATAGAGAACTTGCACCATTCTCAAAAATCCCTGATTACAATGAAAGATTGTTGATTACAATGGATTACGAGAAAGGAAGCCATAATGGTATAAAACAAATAAATGCCATTGATTGGTTGTTAAATAACTCATCCGAATCGTTCATATAATATAAAATAAGCTGTCTGAAAAACGGCCGCCCTTGTTTATTATTTAAAACAACTATAGGTTAATAAATTAAATTTATAATGAAAATTAATTCCGCATCTAAATATTTAGTAAAATATAGAACTTGGGTTATTAAGTTAAATTATCCTTGTTTTATTCTATTGCATTTGAGTTTATGTATAATAATTACTATTATTTTTACAGGAATTATGTATCTTATTAAGACTGATTTTGAGAAGTATCCTGTAAATATTAATGTTCCGATTTTTTTTCTTATTGCTTGGAGTATCATATTAGCCCCTATCTTAGAAACTCTAATTTTCCAAAAGTTACCATATAAATTTTTCAGACGGTTTAAAGGGTTTCCTGCAAATTATATTTTTATTTCTAGTTTTATATTTGGAATAGTACATGTTTCTAGTTTTTATAACTTTAATGTAATAAGTGTTTTGAATATTATCAGAACGATTTTAATAGGTGTGATATTTGCCTTTATGTATTATGTTTTATACAAAAAAGGAAAAGAAAATCCTTTCTGGTCTGTTGTTTTGGTACATGCCTTACTGAATGCATCTTCATCTTTATATGACTTATTCTAAAATATTAAGTTTTAAATAAGGATATAAATGATGAAATAATATGTTAAATTATCAACAAAAAAACGAGGTAAAACATTATGAAATCCGAAAATCTACCTTATATGATTTCATTGAAGATAAAAAGCTGGGGATTAAAAAATAAAGCAATCTCACTTATTAACTTTCAATTAGTAACTATACCATAAATATATTGGACACTAATTTACGTTCGGAATAATTTATCTCATCATGTGCTGTTAGAGCAGAAAAGAAAATCTATAAAATTTTTTCAGTGCAAATCAATCAAAAAGCAATCTATCCTTTGCAACACCCTCAGGTTACTACCAAAAATCAGGGTCTGCCGATTAAAAGCATCCTATTTGTTTACCCGAACCGAATGAAATTTTTATGATACTTATGAAAATCTAAACAGGATTCCCTTCCTGAAACATTCCGGCCAATGGCTGAAAGATACCGGGTTTACTATTTCCAGCAATGTTTCTATTATTGTAAAAGAGGATTTATTGAAAATTATGAAACTGCAAATGAATTTGAAAAATAAATTTATAAAACCGGTTCTGTTTTTAATAAATTTATTTACTTTTGACCGGCGAATAGAATCTGAATTCAAAAACAAAAGACTATGGCTGTAAGTCATGTAATTCGGGAGAAATATTACCCTAAGGACAGGGAAGCTCCAAATAAATTCAACGCATCTATGATTAAAAAGTCGAAATTAGCTTTCCGCCTCGGAAGCGATTTAAAAGGGATGTTTTCGACTCTGAAATTCGAAAGAATGAAGTAAACCGAAATGCTGCCTTGCTTTTCAAAAAAGCAAGGCAGCATTTAAAAAAAGCAGCCTTCCGTTTCCCCAAAAGCAAGGCAGCATTTGATAAAATGCTAAGTACGATTTAGGGAAATGGAAGGCAGGAATTGATTCTTTGGAACGGAATGACAGGAATTAACATATTAAACTTTACAGAACTATTAATAACATAGATGTTGCGCCCGACACAAATCAGGGAGGTTACAATGGGACAAATCAATAATTCAATTAACTTTATGGCTCTTGGAATAACTCAAGAAAAGGATACAAATTCAGAAAGTCCTGCACATAAAAGAAATCATAAACTTTACCTTAAGAGAATAGGTTTATCATTTACATTATTATTAGTAACTGCATTTGCTATGGGGCAGATTAAAGTTACTACAAACGGCAATGTGGGTATAGGCACTAATAACACTTCAAACGGGAAACTTGTAATTGCTTCCAACGGCGCCGAATTTGCATTTCATGCAAGCAATAAATCAGACGGCAAATCATACTTCGGGTCATACAATACAAAAGATCCTTGGATTAATTTTTATCACCCTAAGTTAGGATACAATAAAATAAGATTTAAAGCCTATCTGCTATCATCGGATAGCACATTAAAGACAGATATTACTCAATTAGAGGATGTAACCCCAATCTTAAAACAAATAAGAACATATTCGTATTATTTCAAATCGGACTCTGTTTCTTTCGACTCAAATAATATTCAGGATATACGAAAAAAAGACTATGGAGTATTGGCGCAAGAACTTAAAACTATTTTACCCGATTTGGTAGATACGTGTAATAACGAAATGTTTGTGAATTATAATGCATTTATTAGTATTCTTATTAAAGGTTTTAATGAACAACAGGCTTTAATAGAAACCCTTCAAAATGAAATTTCCGATCAGAAAAAAGAGTTAGAGGAAATATTAAGGTATATGTATAATTGTTGCGGATTATCTAAAGAATCCGAAGAACCGCAAAACAATAAAAGCGAGACTATAGAACCAAATAATAATACATTAGAGAATTCTTATGAAACAGCTATTCTGTATCAAAATGCTCCTAATCCGTTTTCTTCTAATACTAAAATTACATGTTATTTACCTGAAGGATTTAATAAAGCAATGATACACATATATAATTTACAAGGAGTTGAATTAAAATCGTACCCTCTTACACAAGCAGGCTTAAATGATATAACTGTAAATGCATCGGAACTTTCTGCTGGAATGTACCTTTATACTTTAATGATTGATAATAAAATTATTGACACAAAGCGGATGATTTTAACAAAATAAAACTATTTTCGCTGTAAAACTAAAAACACATCACGATGAAAAATTTAATAAAAACATTAGTAACAAGCTTGATCATATTATCTCTTTTTTCAGCCTGCGATAAGTATCATATAGATA
>JAISNV010000017.1 GCA_031276035.1 Bacteroidales bacterium
CCAAAGTAGTACGAAGTTTGTTGGTCATAAAGGAAAGATTATACGTTTCCCGCTTTGGGTCGGAAATATTTTTGTAGTAAAACGTTTAAGCGAAGAGGAGGGGTATTATCTTTACCCTAGGAACAGGCAGTTGGACGTAGCTTCGTTGATAGTTTGGGCAAATAGAATATGGGTAAAAAGGACAGATGAAGAAACTATACTAAATGGATTGCGACTAGGGATGGATATTTGGCCGCCAGAAAAAAAGATTATAATTCAAGGAGATGATCAATTTAAGGCCATGGTCAGAAATGTTGTAGAAAAACATGGGTTTGGTTTTTATTTTATTTCAGACTCTGAAATGAGATTTATGTCTAGGAAAGAGCCGGAACCAGAACAAGAAAAATCCAAGCCTATGTCAGAGTCGGCACAGGAGAGGCCAGAGCCAAGGAGACCGAGGCCGAGATAGACTTTTAGAAAATTTTACGGCATAGCTATCATTTGGCTATTATCCGTAATTTCTGAGTCAACTAACCTCCATTGGTGAGTAATTTAGCTCATAATTTACGTATAAATTTGCCCAAATCTTTAAAAAAAACAGTGACGAGAACAGATGGAACGAAGAAGAATTGCAGATTTAAAGTCGAACACAGCAGAAGCAGCGAGAGAAAATAATTTTGAATTTTTTGTATTGCTCTACACTGTGAAACAACTACGAAAAATTTGTATTTTAGTGAAAATTTTGTTAAACTAAAAGGAATAAGTTTTTTGTAATTTGCGCATCGAACATTTTAAGTGGAAGTGCAAAAAACCGGAAGCGCTTATATGCACATCTTTCTGGTGTCTAAGATAGTTAATATAATGGATAAAATAAGACATTTACCGCATCAAAGGATCTTTTTATATTTCATTAATATATTTATAATATCTATAATTTTTCCACAATCTATATATGCAAAAAAAACAATACAAGTTACAAATTTATTTGCCATTGTAGATATAGGATCAGAAATAGATCATAAAGTAGGTATTATAAATATGAATAATGAATGGATTGTAGAACCTTTATATTCGAAAATTATCGTTTTTGAAAGAGAAAATGTTTATAATTTATGTAATAAAAACAATAAATATGCATTTATTGATGGACAAGGACAGTGGATACTTGACCCAAAAATTAATCCTTGTGAAGTTGGGGCTTTTAACGAAGAACTTGCCAAAGCAAAACATGAAAGTAAGTGGGGGTTTATTGATAAAAAAGGGCAATGGGTTATACCTCCTGAATTTGATTTCGTACTTTCTTTTATTAATGGACTGGCGATAGCAGATAAAGAAGGAAAGTGGGGATTTATTGATAAGAAAGGTCATTGGATTATTGAGCCTAATTACGATAGTCTACTTGATTGTTGGGAGTTATCAGCCACAATATATACTAAAAGTGATTGTACGTATTTCAAGGAAGGATTGGCTGGAGCAGAAAAAGGAGGAAAGTGGGGATTTATTGATAAGAAAGGTCATTGGATTATTGAGCCAAAATTCGAATATATTACATTTTTCAGTGAAGGTTTAGCCGCAGCAAAAGAAAAAGGAAAATGGGGGTATATAGATAAAAAAGGTCATTGGGTTATCGCACCGAAATTTGAAGAACCTGGTGATTTTAAGGATGGTTTAGCAATTGTTAAATCAGGTATTCATTGGTGGAGATTTATAGATAAAAATGGCCGTTTCGTTAATGATCCTGAAATTAGTGTTGTTCATCCTTTCAGGGAGGGTATAGCAGCTGCAGAAATAGACGGTAAGTGGGGATTTATAGATAAAAATGGTCATTGGGTTATTCCTCCTGATTTTGATTTTCTTCTTTATTTTAGTGATGGCCTGGCAAAAGCAGAAATAGACGGTAAGTGGGGATTTATAGATAAAAATGGTCATTGGGTAATCCCTCCTGAATTTGATAACGTTAAATCGTTCGTTTTTGGTATAGCCCCAGTAAAAAAAAATGGTAAATGGGGTCTCATAGATTGTCAGGGAAAATTGATTATTCATCCACAATACAATAAAATAGATTTAATTGAGAGATAGACAAACAATAATATATAAAAAAGGCAAAATTGATTTTACTATAAATATTTTTGTGCAATTACTGTAAAAAATTTTTCGTTAGATAATGCAATATAATTTGATTAATTTTCCTAAATAATTTATAATTAACCTATAGTTGAAGGTAAATTTAATAAATATATATTTTAATCTCTTGGGTTTAATTCCCCGCAGCTTGCTGCGGCTTTCCTTTCCCGCAGCATTGCTGCGTCTTCCTGGCTTTTTCTTCTCTTGTCACCCGATATTATGAGGATTACAATAACGCAAAAAAAATAAGGATTTGAGATTTTTGCGACAGTATGTAAAGATACAAATGAAATATGATATCAAATTACTAAAAAAAGCAAGTAAAACTAAAGTAAAAAATATATCCTAAAATGCTACTATTATTTTAGAGAGGCTACAAATAGGCAGTCTTCTCTTCTAAGATACCCCTCAGTCTTGCTGTGGGGTAGTTCATTTGATCGAAAAATAATTTAAATATTTTTAGATATGGATACTTTATATGCCCACAAATGATTATATATACTCTAGTATAGCTGAATCACTAAGAGCAAATGTAATTGCAGAAATATTATATCAAACTAAATCTATAAATTTAGATTTGGAAGATACTAAAAATATTTTTACTATAGCTTTTATGGAATCTATGTTTAACCCTTTAGCCATTTCAAACGACAATGAGCACTATGGTGTTGGGCAATTAAGTCAAGTTGCAATCAATCAAGTTAAATACCAAAGATTAACTAACGAACTACAAGGTCTTAATTATAAAGATGAAACTATTAGAAAAATGTCTATAGAAAAGTCACCAAAGGTAAAAGAAATAGATTATCAAACAAATATTGAATATATGATAGATTATTATCTTTATTTAAAAAATAAGTTAGAAAAAGATAATAAAGAAGTAAATTTGTTTAATATATATGAACTTTATAATGGCAATACGCTTAGTAATCCGGAAAAAACTGCTTATTCATCTAAAAGTGAATTATTTGCAAATATTAATAATGACTCTGACGTACTTGAAATTTTAAATATGAGTCGTTCTTTTGCTTCATTAGAGCCTCTTGATTACGATGATTTGTATAATTTTCTTTTAAATGGTTATTTATCAGATAATGAGACTATTATTTTTTTGAATGAGCCATGTCATAGTATGATTAAGCTTTATCTAAAAGGTACTATAAATAGTTCAAGCTTTGAATATTTCTATCTCTTTTTATCAAATAAATGTATTGTTAACAACAAAAAACAAATTAGTCCTACCATTTCTTTACCTTATATGCCTCCATCTAAACCTAGCCCTCTAATTTTAGACCTAAACGGTGATGGTATTAAAACAACGAGTTTAACCAATGGTGTCTTTTTCGACTATGATGGGAACCGATTTGCCGAAAAGACTGGTTGGGTTGACCCATCTGATGCACTATTGGTTCGTGACTTAGACAATAACGGCTTGATTGACAATGGGGGTGAGCTTTTTGGTGACAATACCATTTTAAATAATGGGCAGAAGGCGGCAAATGGTTTTGAGGCATTGGCTGAGTTAGATTCTAACAGAGATGGTTGGGTAGATCAGAATGATGAAGCGTGGAATGCTCTTAAATTGTGGCAGGACATTAACAGCAATGGAATTGTTGATGAAGGCGAACTGGCGGTACTAGAAGATGCTGGTATTTCAGGCTTACAGGTATCCTATGAAGAGCAAAACTACACCGATGAAAATGAAAATCAGCATCGTCAGATTGGCTATTTTACACGTGATGACGCCACTTCTGGCCAAATGACTGACGTTTGGTTTCAATCAGATTTAAGTGATACACATTACCTTGATGAAATTGAGATACCCGATGAAATAGCTCAGTTACCTAACTTGAGAGGTTTTGGCAATATTCCTAGCCTACATCAAGTCATGGCTGCCGAAGAAAATAACCAATTGCAAACTTTGTTGCAACAGTTTGTTGATTCTGATCCGTTGACGGCTAGGGACATGGTATGGGATATCATTTATGCCTGGACTGGTGTAACAGATATTGATCCTGCGAGTCGTGGTCAAAACGTTTCCGATGCCCGTAAGCTGTATGCTATGGAGAGACTATGGGGAGATAATTTTTTATCCCTGACATGTAATTTGCAACCACTATCCAATCCTCACGCCAAAGACAGCTCTATATTAGAAAAAGTGTTCGTGGAATGGGAGCAAAATGTTGCCTCGTACTTTATGCTCGGTTCACATTATTACGACCTCTATGTTTGGGCTGTTTTTGCTGTAGATGCTGTGGAAGATGGTTTCCCTTCAGAAATAGCTTTAATGCCATTGCTTGATACTTTAAGGTGTTTATATGAAGAATTTGGAGATTCTTCTGAAAAGGAATCAATCCAAATCTTTTTTGATTTACTAAAAAAATATGATTCAAAAGGTATAGCTTGCGTTGAAATGATGCA
>JAISNV010000018.1 GCA_031276035.1 Bacteroidales bacterium
TTTATGATGAGGAAGTACGCCGAAATGATACGCATAAACCTGAATGTCGTTGAAATCACCCTGTTATACAAAGAAGACCGCGCCACGATCATCCAGGGCGACTTAGGCCCCATTCTGTACAAACTGGCGGAGGCCTCCTTTTTCGGCTAGATTAATTTTGAGGCAATGCGGGGTATTGACATTTCCAATAATTTGATAATATCCTATAAAAGAAGTAGGATATGGCATTCAAGCTGTCTACTTTTATATACAAATGTAGTATGTATTCTAGTTTACTCAACTTGTTTGTTATTGAGATATGAGAGGGAGGTTTTTATGGAATATAATAAGTTTCGAAATATCATGAAGATAAAGAGAGGGATTTTATTTACAGGATCTGGTTTTTCAATACTTGCTAATAATATTAATGGTAAACAGTTGCCAACAGGCAGGATGCTTTCTAAATCTTTGTGTGAATTAATGCAGATAGATGATGATTCAGATTTACAGTTTACCTCATCTGAATTTATAAGAAGGAATGATGTTTTCAAATTAATTGATTTATTAAAAAATGAATTTACAGTTAATCCAGATAATTGTAACAAATACAAGAAGATAAGTATATATCCATGGGAAAGAATATATACAACAAATTATGACAATGTTATAGAAACATGTGCCGCTAAAAGTGGAAAAAAGATTACTCCAGTTACAACTTTAGATGTTCCTTCTGATTATAGAGAAAAAAGTCATCTGAGCATTCATTTAAATGGTTATATAGATAGATTAAAACCAGAATCCCTTGAAAAAGATTTTAGGCTTACAACCGAGTCTTTTATGTGGGATGACTATAACGACAAAGCATGGTTAAGACTATTCAGACAAGATATAAAATTTTGTGACTTTATACTGTTTATAGGGTTTAATATTCTAAATGATATTGATATAAGACGTAGTATATTTGCTACCAGAGAAAGCAGAGAAAAGATATTCATTATTACACAAGAAGATATTTCAGAAAATGATACTCTTAAACTTGAAAGGATGGGAACTGTTTATGCAATAGGTGTTGACAAATTCCTTGATGATTTTGAAGGTATAGAAATTGATAATTCAAGTATGAAAAAAAATATTAAATTATTTGTGATTGAAGAAAAAACAAAAAATGATAATATTGTTAATCCAATATTTGATAAGGATATTTTTGATTTACTTCTTTATGGCAGAATAGATGATAGGCTTATTATGCAATCTCAAAAAGATGTGGATAGTCTATATTATTTTGATCGTAAAGACATAATTGAATCAATTGAACATATTAAAAAACCTGGGGCCTCATTGGTCTTACATTCTAATGTTGCAAATGGAAAATCTTTTGCTGCTAGTGTAATTATGCAGAATTTTATTTTAAACAATTATAAAGTGTTTTATTTGGATAGGATAGATGAGAATGCTTTAAAAGACATAAAATTTATTTCTACCATTGAAGGTAATAAATTGATTATTATAGAAAATTATAATTCATTCTTTTGGTTGTTTGATGACATTGCTGATATTTTTACTGATCAAAGTATAAGGTTTATATTCACTGAACGTACATTAGTAAATGATTATGCAGAAGATAAATTAAGGCAATACTTTAAAAATATTGAAAGCGTTGATTTAAATCAATTATCGCATGCCGATTTTGATTCATTTAACAAATACTTTGAAAAATATGGAATTTGGGGTGATTTTGCTGGTTATAGTGAAGCTAAGCGGAAAGAAGTAGTATTTAATATTTGTAATGGTAATATATCTTTGATACTATTAAAAATAGTTAATTCAGATAATATACGATCAAAATTAACCACAATATTAAAAACCGTATCGGATTCTTCGGCCTTATTTGAAATATTACTTTTGATCACATTTAAAGATGTTTTTAACTATTCAATGGATTATGAAGAGATCGAGTTTATACTCGGTGATGCTAATTTAAATAAATTTAAGTTTAATAAATCTGATGAAATCAATGAATTAATAGAATATAGTAAAAATAATATTAAAATTAAGTCGATTGTTCTTTCTGATTTAATAATAAATGTTATTGATAATCCTGGCGTAATGATTAACTTATTGCTAAAAATAGTTATTTATTCTAATAAACAATATGATGATCGTTATTATAGTGACATTTTAAAAAAATATCAAACTATGGATTTCTTACAAGATTATTTAAAAAATTTGATCAAAAACAACGGCTAATAATTTCTTATTATGAAAAAATTAAAGACTTTGAAGCCTTTGAGCGAAACCCGTTATTTTGGCTTCAATATGCAATGAGTATGGTTGCAATAAGTGAATATGGCAGGGCAAAAGTATATTTTAACACTGCATATTCATTTGCAGAAAGAAAACCATGGTTTGATTCTTTTCAAATTGATAATCAATTTGCTCGATTTCTTCTTGAAAACGAAATTGAAATTGGTACAAAAGAGACTTGTATGACAGCATTTAAAGAGGCGCATAATATTTTAATAAAAAAATCAGATAGTTTTCATTATACTTTTAAAGTTGCAAACAATTACTATTATTTCTATAACAAATTTTATAGCGAGATTACTATGAGTGAGAAAAATTATTTAGAAATGGCTTGTTTAACAATGTTTGAAAAGGCCAAAAAATATCAAGATGCTGTTCCTGGCTATCGACACTCAAAATACGTGAAGGAATTCATAAAGAAAATTACGGAACTAAATATAAAAAAGACAATAATGTATTCCAAATAGAAGTTGGTTTGTCAGGTTTATTAATCGCTAATTCTTTACAATATAAAGAGTTATAGTTTTCTGATCCTGACAAATTCAATTTGCTTGGAAATAACTTCCTCTGACAGATATGCTATGCATTTCATCATCGGGGAACAGTTCGTGATTCGTTTGTCTAATGTTCTGTCCAACATAAAATCCAATACTATCTTTTTTTGCTATTTTTTATATTGTGATTGGCACGTTTAAAAGTAATCATTCTGTTTTTGAAAAAACGCTAGATCAATCAGTCTGTATTCTCGTTGAACCTCTGGGGGCTAATTTTCCGCCCTGCGGGGTTTATTAGGCTTAGAAATGGGGGTATGGGGATTTATTTCCTGCATAAATAAATATTTTAGGGAGAAATCTTCAATACTTCATCATTCTGCAACGGTGATTCTTTATAGTTGACTTTACTTCTTGTCCTTGTTCTTTTCCTGACACTCAACCAAAATATCAAGCTGTTTGATAACATATTCCTGTAAATAATCATCCAGCTTTTCAAAATTCCGCATAACCTTGTCCAGCCGGGGATTAGGCTTGTCCTTGAACATCTTCCCTGTCCCCTCCCGTAGCCACTTTTCATTGACCCCGCAGTTCACGCAGACAAGCTCGATAATCCGGTCGTTAATCTCCCGGTTGGTAGCTTCAAGCACCCCCGTATAGCCCCGGCTTACCTTTATGCGCTCCGCAAATTCTTTCTGGTTCAGCCCAAGTTCTTTACGGACTTCGAGGATACGCCGGTTTATCGTGTTGAGTTGTTTTTTAGGCAAAGGAACCTCTCATAGTCTAAGTATATCCGAAAAACCCCCATTCCTCAAGGTATTCTGTATTGACTAAATGTTTCATATTATGTTATTATGGTATAATATGATATAAACAGAAGCCGCCAAAGCCCGTTCTCGCCGCCTGGCCGCCGTTTTTGACCGGCTATGCGAAAAAGACCAGGCATACCTTGAAACCCTCACCACCCAATTAGCCGAAATCCACGAAACCAGCCCGGAAAAGCAAGTTGTAACTGGAACAAAAGCGAAAACTATAGTACAACAGAATAAGGAGCAGGAACATTAAAACGCCCACCCATACCGAAACCCGCCTCCCCTGGGACGATGATACCATCACCATAAAAGGCCGCAACGCCGGAATACAAGCCCTTACCGTCCACTTCGACGGCGAAACCCTGAACATCGCAGACTTCCTGAACCACAGCCTCAAAGCCGAATACGCCGCCATTTATGAAGAAATCATGTCCCGCTATG